>JAHFDV010000369.1 GCA_023248815.1 Myxococcales bacterium | reverse complement strand
ATCCTTCTTCGAGTCAGTGGTGTTGCCAGCATCGTTCGCGGGAGTGGTGTTGTTGTTGTCGTCGCTGCTGCAGCCGTATCCCAAGCTCGATGCAAGGCTCAGCGCCGCGAATCCAAGTACATACTTTTTAATCATTGCTCGTCTCCAATGTGTTCGCGGCCTAGTGCCGCAAGTGTAAGCCCGGCGTTGACTCCGGAGCGGTAACCGTGACGCTGTTCCCCTTTCCGCGCAAGCACGTGGGCGTGAAAGCGCATGGGCTCGGGCGGGAAGGAGGCGGGACTATACGAACGGAACGACATTTTTCAACGAGAAAGGCCGGCAGTTCGCGGAAAAGAGTGCGCACGCGCGTTCGCACTTCGAGAAAGCCTCCGCCGAGAATGTCAATTTCCGCGCGCAGCCGATCTGCGGCGTCTCACGCTGCATCAAAGCGTCGCAATGTCTTGCAACGTTGAACGCTCATGCGGCGAGCGCGTCAGCGATCGTCGTTGCTGGCGAGCCGCACGCTGAGCACCATCGCGATCGCCGCGACGAGAAGAAACGCGAACTCCACGCGCGCGAGCCGCTCCGCCATCTTGTGAAACGTCTCGAGCGCGTTGCCGTCTTCGCCGAGTCCGCGAAGCGCCCCCTTGCGATGCAGCGCTTCGATTTCCGGAGAGACGAAGAAGCCCATGATCGCGCGACACGCGCTCGCGACGACGAGTGCCGCAATACGTGCGATGTGCGCGAAGCGTGCAGCGCGTGGAAGAGCGAGCGACGGAGCAGGCGCGCTCTTCGGGCTCGCCTCGGGGAGGAAGAAGTAGCGCGGCGAGAGCACATAGCGTCCCGCTTCTACGAGCAAGAGCGTCGCTGCAAAAAAGAGCGCGATGCGATCGAAACGCCGAAACACTTCGGTCATCGCATCGGCGCTGTAGGGAGCGGGCACGCGACGAAAGACAATCGCGGCGACGAGCGCGCCCAGCGTGAAGAGGCCACCAAACCAGCACGAGAGGACGAGCCAAAAGACGGTGTCGAGAAAGGCCAACGCGCCGCGATGCGGTCGTGCGCGTGAAAGAGCCATCGTCGCCTGATCGTTGTTCATCCGTCCTCGCGATTCATTTCTTCGAAGATGTCGTTCACGAGCGCAGGATCGAGCCCTGCGTTTTCGATTTTCTCGCGTAGCTGTTTGAGACGCGCTCTACCCGCGGCCACCGCGCCGCGCGTCTTCTTGTTGAGCTTGGGAGAGGCGACATCTTCTTCGATGCTCTTGATGGCGCGCGCATCTCCGAGGCGTGCGAGCCCGACGCGTGCGGCGAGTGCCGGGCCTTCTTCGAACATCGAGCGAATTCCCCACGCGCGCGTCTCGAGAAGGCTCTTGGCTTCCATCACACGCAGCGCCCCCAGCGTTTCGTAGACGGCTTCTTCGTCTTCTTTCGCGATCGCGCGATCTTTTCGCGCGGCAGCGAGGAGCTCGGGGATGACGCTGCGATCTCCGAGGCGTCCGAGCAAGATCGCCGAGGCGACGGAGAGCGCAGGCTCTTTGGCAATGGCGGCCTTGCGGATGCTCTTGCCGATCGTGCTCGAAGCGTCGACGACGGCGGCGCGCACGTCTTTTTTCACGATGCGCTCTTCGGTGAGGCGAAGGCCGATGTAGCGAACGTTCGGATCCGAATCTTCGATGGCAGCGACGAGCGCATCGAGCAGCGCTTCGCCTTCGAGCATCTGCGCGCGCGCGATCGCGGCTTGATAGCGGAGCTCGGGGCGATCATCTTTGGCGGCGCGTTCGATGCGCGGGAGGGCGCGGCAATCGTTGATCTCGCCGAGCGCTGCCAGCGCCATTTGGCCGACGATGGGATGCGCGTCTTCGACGGCGACGAGAAGCGCGGGGAGGCACTCGTTGGCACGAAGATCGGCAAGGGCGGTGGCAGCGTCCGCGCGGACCGAGGGCTCATCGTCGTTCGTGAGCGATTTTGAAAGCAGCGAAATGGCTTGTTTTCTAGTATCTTCGTTGCCGTCGGCGATCTTCGCGAGATCGCGAATCGCGGATCTTCGCACGTCGGTCTTCTTCAAGCCGAGATCGCGAACGCAGGCTTCGAGCTTTCTGGGGAGCGGCGGAAGACCGAACATCGAGAGCTTCGCTTACCACCGTCTCACGGGGCGCGCGACCGCGACTCGCCCGCCACGGCCATTCCTGCGAGGAGCAAACACGAGCTCGTGAGGAGAACGCCGAAGGCCGCGACGAAGAGAATGTGCGGCGCGCGCAGCATCGTCACGACGCCTTGACCGAGAAGCTCGCCGAGGGACGCCTCCCCGGGCGCGATGAATCCGAGAAAGCCGAGCGAAGCCTCGCTGATGACGACCCCTGCGGCCGTAGCACCCCACTGCACGCCTGCGACGGGCATGAGCTGCGGAAGAAGATGACGGAGCAGCAGCGCGAAATCTCCGCGACCGAGGGCGCGTGACGCTTCGATGAATGCAGCTTCTCGGAGAACGCGCGTCTCGGCGAGAGCAAGGCGAGCAAAACCTGCCCATGCCGTGAGCGAGAAAACGACCGCGAGATGAAAGCGCGTTGGCGCCTTCACCGAAGACACGACGACGAGTGCGAGGACGATGGTCGGAAACGCCTGCGTGAGCTCCGAAGCGCGTTCGACGAGGCGCTCGAGCCACCCGCGGCGTTGTGCAGCGAACGCGCCGAGCGTGGTTCCGAGGACCATCGCGACGATCGACACGGCGCCCGCGAGGAGGATCGCTTTGCCGACTCCCACCGCCAGTGCGGCGAGAAGATCGATTCCTCCTTCGCCGCATCCCAAAGGAAACGCAGCCGATGGAGACGCGAGATGGCGGCTCGGTTCGAGCTCGCTCGCGTTCCGCCCACGCGCATTCGCGACGACGAGCGCGAGCACCAGCAGCATCACGAGGGGGATCACGCGACGCGTTTTCATGAGCCTCTCACGCGCGGATCGATGGCGAGGTGGGCCATGCGCCCCATCGCTTGCGTCGCGATGAAGAGCGCCCCCGCGCCGATGAGCGCCGCTTCGAGCAGCGGAAAGTCGCGCGAGGAATAGCTCTCGACGATGAGCATGCCGAGCCCCCGGCGATCGAAGAGCTTCTCGAGCACGAGCGCACCGCCGAGAAGCGCGCCGAGCTGCGTCGAGATGACCGTGACGACAGGACCGAGCACCGGCGCGAGCGCGTGCATCCCCCACATTCGAATTTCACTTCCCCCGCGCGCACGCACCGCGAGCAAAAAAGGCAGGCGCGCTTGCGAAGCGAGGGCGACATGGGTGACCCGCCCGACTTGCGCCGAGAGCGGAAGCGCGAGGAGGCCGGCCGCAAAAAGGAGGCCGGTGGCTCCGGCGTCGGGATCGCCGGGGAGCGGCAAGAGGCGCATCTTGCAGGTCACGAGATACGTGACGACGGGCGCAAGAACGAGCAGCGGAACGGCCGAAACGAGCAGCCGACTTCGCTCCACCCAGCGCTTGTTTTTGCCGAGCCAGGATCCGTTCGAGAGCACCGCAGAAATAATGCCGACGATCGCGGCGAAGAAGACCGACAGACACGCGAGGAGGCTCGTCGAGCCGAGCGCCGTCAGAAGGGTGCGCGTCACCTTCATTCCGGGGCGGCGCAAAGACTCGCCGAAATCGAGCGAAGACAAATTGCGGAGAAAATGCACGTATTGAACGCGCAGCGGTTCGTCGAAGTGGAGTCGCGCGCGAAGGACCTTTCGTTCGGCCTCGCCCGCGCGGTCGCCGAGGATCAACGTCGCGGGGTCTCCCGGGAGGAGCCTCAGCGCGAAGAAAATCGCCGAAGCGAGAACGAGAAAGACCGCGAGCTGTTCGACGAGGGCGCGAAGAGTCGTCTGCAGGGCTCTCGAATGCGGCGACGCCGAGCTCACGGTCGCGCACTCCCCTCGATCATCACCCGGCGACTATAGGCCGGCGTCCAGACCCGTGTCCGGCGATGCGTCGAGCCCCGCGTCGAGATTTTCCGAAGCGTCGCTCGCGTCGAGCGTGCCGGCATCCGAAACGCCGGCGTCGGGAGCCGCTGGAAACCCAGCGTCGACGGGATCGGAAGAGCACACGAGCGATTCGGCGGGGGGCTGCACGCTCATTCGCGGCGCGACGAGGCAGATGCGTTTGCTGCGGTCGTCGTCGGCGATGCGCGCATACCAGGGCGCTTCGGCGGGGTGTGCGCAGATGTAGCCCGAGCGGCAATCGGTCGACTCGTTGCACGTAGCCATGCAGAAGGTGCGACCGACGCGCGAGATCGTGCGATCGCTCGGCAGGCATCCGGGGACGGCCGCATAGAACTCGGTGCAGGTCGCGTCGTCGGGGCAGGAATTGGCGCTACAGGAAGCTGCGGTGCAGTAGCCGCCGGGCTGCGTCGTGTCGCAAAGGCGGTCGCCCTGAGAGGAGCAGTCCGTCGAAAGCGTGCAGTCATCGCCGATATTCGGGCTGCACGAGAGCTGGGCCGCGGCGAGGACGCAGGCGAGCATGCCGTTACGAAAAGCCCCCATTTGGGCGAATTTTCGAAGCATTCCTCGCATGTCGGGCCGGACATTAGTCGAGATTCGAAGGCACTCCAATCGAAATGCCAGGCGCGCGCTCCCCAGCCGAGGGAAGCTTTACGGCCCCGAGAAAGAGCCTTCGACGAAAGACTTTTCGCGGGGCAAAATCCCCGCTACATACGCAACCTCGCGAACGAGAAGCGTTCGAGGAGCCATTTCCCATGTCTACTTACATCACGTCAGATTGCATCAACTGCGGGGCTTGCGAGCCCGAATGCCCGAACGAAGCCATCAGCGAGGGCGACGAGATCTACGTGATCGACCCCGAGCTCTGCACTGAATGTGTCGGCTTCCACGACACCGAGCAGTGCCAGGCGGTCTGCCCCGTCGAGTGCTGCTTGCCGGATCCGAACCATCCCGAGGTCGAAAACCTCCTCTTGGAACGCGCGATTCGGCTTCATCCAGAAGACGAAACGCTGAAAAAGCGCGCCGAAGCGAACGAGTACCCCTCGCGCTTTCGGAAGTAGTCCAAACCAACGATGCGAACGCCGAATTCGGTCGCCACTGAGGTGAGCCAGTAGTCCACGCGAAAAGCGACCGCTGAATTCGGTCGCCACTGGGGTGAGCGACGCGAATTCAGCTCGATTTCGAGTTGGTTTGTGTGGAATACGCAGTGTTGCTGGAAGCATTCGCGGGCGAATGCTTCGGGTTCTGTGTTTTCAAAAGCATTCGCAGGCGAATGCTTCCGGGGGTTGTGAGGCACCTTTCTCCCGAGATCCGATGGGGCAAGCGACACGGATTTGGCCTCGAAATAGGTCGTGGTCTTGCTCACGGGGGATGGTTTCCGTATCCTTCTTGTTCCGTCTCGATGCGATTCAATCTTCTTTTCCTCGCGCTGCCGCTGCTTGCGGGCTGCTCTGAAACGGTGCTCGAACCGACGACGGTCGATGCGGCGACGAGCACGCGCGGGCAGATTCTCGTCACACGGACGGATGGCCTCACGAGCGATACGCGTGCGGAGACGGTTGCGCGCTTTTTGCGGCACAGTGGCGATGCGAGCCACGAGGCGCTTTTTCGATCATTTGGAACGGTGCTCGAGCTTCCTGAGCTCGATACGTGTGCGTCGCCGGCTCGGTCGTTGGAGAACGCGGGCGATGAGTCGCCGATCACGGTCGAGCTCGAGCACGTGGGGCAAGCCTCCCTAGAAGTCGATGGGCAGGTTCACGTGCTGGAACCGCGACGAATTCCAGAGCTCGTCGAGTGGGCATCCGGAACCGTGTATTCTGCAGATGATGCGTTGCCGCCGTCGGGAACCTTCGTGCTGCGCGTTGGTTCGGCGACCTTCCCCTTCGAGTTCAGCGGTGCGCCGACGGGCGTGCGGTTCGACGGCGAAACGGGTGAGCTCGCGTGGGACGCAGGTACTTCGTCATGGGAGACGATCTTCGTCGACGTGCTCGACGGCAAGCATCTCGTTCGTCGCTGCCATTTCGTGGACGATGGAAACGCGTCGCTGATGTTCGTCGCAGACGACGCGACGATCGTCATGCATCGCTTGCTTCGGGACGAGGTGACGATTCCGCAGAGCGGCAGCGCCGAAGTTCGCTTCGACTTCTCCCACACGTTGGCCCGCGCTTCGCGCTGAGCCTCCGCGAGACGTTCGCGATGT
>JAHFDV010000083.1 GCA_023248815.1 Myxococcales bacterium | reverse complement strand
AGCGAGCCTTCCCCGCCCTGCCTTCACCTCGTTCCTTCGAGCCGTACTCGTCGCAACCGTTCTCTTCGTCGGGCCCGCGACGGCGTGGGCTTCGGAGTGCTTCCCATCTTGTCGCAAGGGCTTCGTATGCGCCGCCAATGGCCAATGCGTCAGTGAATGCAATCCTCCTTGTGAAGACGGCTTTGCGTGCAGCAGCGGGGCTTGCGTCGCGAAGCCGAGGACCGAGAACGCTTCCAAGAGCGCGGCAAACGTTTCGTCGTCTGCGGGAGAGGCGTCTTCGAGCGCAAGCACGGAACCGTCTCCAATCTCGCACAACTATCTCGCTGGAGGCATCGATGGCCTCATCTTCGACGGCGACGGCGGAGTCGGCTTCGCGCTCGCGTACGGCCATGTTTTCGGGAGCGATCATGGCTTCGTCCTCGGCGGGCGCGTCGGCGTCTATTTCCCCGAAGACCTCACGCTCGGCCGCTTGACGCTCGATCTCGGATATCGCGGAATCTTCCTCCACAGCGACGTCAACGTCGGTTTGCTGGTGCTGGTGCAGCCGGGGCTCGCCCCGAACGACGATTCCTCGTGGTCCTTCGGTGGAACCGTTGCACCGCTTGTAGAGTACAAGCACTTTCACGTACAGGTTCCGATTGGCGTGAGCTACTTCCAGAGCTTCGACCACGACAACCGAACCGCCGTCGGCATCAACGTCGGCTTGCTAGGGGGAGTGGCATTCTGAAACTCACGTCAGGCGCGAGGGGCTCTGCTTCGGAGCTCGCGGGTCTCGGTCTCGAGCACTCCGCTCGCCTTCGAAAGGAAGTCGAAAATCACTTTTCTCTCTCGCGGTTGCAGTTCGTCGACTAGCTCGCGAATCCTTCGTCCCATCGGCGCAAATAGAGCGTCGATGGCGCGATCACGCGAGGGGTTGGGGACGAGCTCGACGACGACCCGCCGCCCATCGGCACCGTCTTTGGCGCGCCGCACGATCTTCGCTGCGACGAGACGGTCGATGACACCAGTGACGGCTCCCGTGGTGAGCCCGAGATGCGTCGCAAGGTCTCCTGCGGAGAGGGGCCCGTACTGCAAAAGCAGGCTCCGACACTTCGCATCGGTCACGGTCACGCCCATGCGTTCGGCAACGGCCGAGTGAAAGAGGATGGTCGCCAGGCTGAGACGCTTTCCGAGAGCGTCCGTGATATCGCGAGTATTGGAGGAGCTTTTTTTCATCGTCGGCATTTATCTTAGCTACTAAGATATTATACTCGACGCATGCCTTTCGAACGAATCGCTCTCTGGCTCTTCACCCTGAACCTGGGAGTCGTCTTCGGTGCAGGGGTCTACGAGGCGCGCATCTCGTTCGCGCGCTGGCTCGGCCCTTCGCACGCGGCACCTCTCGGCTGGCACGCCGAAGAGGCTCGCCGTGACGACGTGGGTCGCCGATTTTGGGGGCTCACGACGACGGTGCCTCTCACCTTGCTCGTCCTCGTGAACACGTTCTTCGCGTTCACGATACGAAGCGCCGCGCCCGCGAGCGCGCACGTGCCGTTGGTCCTCGCGTGCGGTGCTGGGTTCATCGACCGGGCGCTGACCTTCGGTTACTTCATTCCGAAGATGGTGAAGCTGCTCGCTGCGGAAGATTCGGAGGAGGCTCGCGCCCGCGCAAAAGAGTGGGGCATGCTCAATTATGTGCGCTTGGCGTGCGTCGCCGTTGGCTGGGTCGCCGCGACGCAAGCGCTCGTCGGGTGACACCCTCACGAAGAGCGCCCGAATAGCGGCCGTTGGACGGGCTCGTCGCTGATTCTGGGCATACCGAGATAGATCGAGGCGGAGAGTTTACTCCGGGCTTCGGCCAGCTCTCCTCCTCTCCGATGGAGGAAAAGCCTGGGCTTCCCTCCCGGACGACTTCGCACCATATTCGCGAGATCTTCATGACGGAGAGCCATTCGCCCACGCCCTCGAACCTCGCCGAGTTCATCGAGCAGGAGCTCGACGCGATCGTGAACCTCTTCGCGGAGCGCGTTCGTCCGCTTGCGCCGAGACCTCTCACGATGAGCGAGCTTCGGGATCATGTGCCGCCCTTTCTGCGTGAGGTCGTGCAGACGCTTCGTGCGCCTCGCACCACCGAAGACGCGCTTCCCGCGAAGAGTCCCAGTGCATCGGCCCACGGTCGTCAGCGTCTTCGCCTCGGCTACGACATCGGCACGGTCGTTCGTGAATACGGCATTCTGCGAGACACCATCTACTTGCGGCTCCGCGATACGAATTTTGCTCCTTCTCTCTTCGAGCTTCGGATCGTCTCCGACAGTCTCTCGGGCGCCGTCGCCGATTCGGTCACCGAGTATTCCAACCTCCAAGAGGTCACGGCGATCACCGATCGTCAACGGCTCATCGCCCTCTTTGCGCAGTCGCCAGGATTTCTCTGTTTCTTGCGAGGCCCGGATCAGATCTTCGAGCTGGCCAATCCGGCTTATTTTCAGCTCGTCGGCCATCGCGATCTGCTCGGCAAAAAGCTTCGCGAAGCGCTGCCCGAGCTCGCAGGACAGGGCTTCTTCGAGCTCGTCGAGAGCGTCTATACGAGCGGTGTTCCCTTCGTTGGGCGAGGCATGAAAGTTTTCTTGCAGCGCGAGCCTGGAGCCCCGTTGACGGAGGCATTCGTCGACCTCGTGTATCAGCCGATTCGCGGCGCCGAAGGAACGGTCGAAGGAATCCTCGCGCAGGGGCACGACGTGACCGAGTCGAAGCAGGTCGAGGCGCGGCGCCAGGCGATCGAGTCGGCCCTCCGCGCTTCTGAGCTTCGCTATCGCTCGCTGTTCGAATCCATCGACGACGGCTTTTGCGTCGTCGAGATGATCGAGAACGAGAAGGGCGAGTGGTACGACTATCACTTCCTCGAGACGAACGCGGCATTCGAAGGGCACACGGGTCTAAAGAATGCGCTCGGTAAGAACGTCAGCGAGCTCGTTCCGGATCTCGACCAATCGTGGTTCGATCTCTATGGCTCCGTCGCAAGAACGGGCGCGACGAAGCGCTTCGAAAATCACGCCCCCGCGATGAATCGATGGTTCGAAGTCTACGCGAGCCGCACGGGAGATCGCGCGCTGAAACACGTAGCGATCGTCTTCAAAGACATCACCGAGAGGAAGGTCGCGACTCTCGAGCGCGACGCGCTTCACGCGCGGGAGGTAGCAGCGCGTCTCGAAGCCGAGACGGCGGGACGCCTGCGCGACGAGTTCCTCGCCACCGTCAGCCACGAGCTTCGAACGCCTCTCAATTCGATGCTCGGATGGGTGCAGATGCTCCGCGGCGGAAAGCTCTCCGCCGAGAAGCACGACCGCGCGCTCGAGACGATCGAGCGCAATGCGCGTTCGCAAGCGCAGCTCATCGATGATCTCCTAGATGTGAGTCGCATCCTCGCGGGCAAGCTCCGACTCGATGTCGAAGTCGTCGATCTCGATGCAGTCGTCGAAGCTGCGCTCGACACGGTGCGGCCGGCGGCGCTTGCGAAGGGCATCCGACTCCAATCGACCCTCGCGTCGAGCGGCACCGTGATGGGCGATCCCCATCGTCTCCAACAAGTGGTGTGGAATCTTCTCTCGAATGCCGTGAAGTTCACGCCAAAGGACGGCCGCGTGCAGGTGCTCGTATGCCGCCACGCGTCGGCCGTCGAGATCGTGGTCACGGATACGGGCCAAGGAATTCGTCCAGAGTTTCAGGCGCACGCGTTCGAGCGATTCCGCCAAGCCGACGGCGCGACGACGCGAACGCACGGTGGGCTCGGTCTCGGACTCAGCATCGTTCGCCAACTCGTCGAGATGCACGGCGGAACGGTCGCCGTCTTCAGCGAGGGCGAAGGCCTTGGGTCCACGTTCACGGTGACGTTGCCCATCTCCGTTGCCAAGCACCGCGAAGGACCTTCTCGCCCGTCGCTGAGAGAGAGCACGCTAACCGCCGGCTTCGAGTGTCCACCCGCCATCGTCGGGCTCGACATCCTCATCGTGGACGACGAAAACGATACGCGCGACATGCTCCGCACGCTCTTGGAGTCTTGTGGTGCGAGAGTGCGCGATGCGTCTTCCGTCCCCGAGGCGCTGGCCCGCTTCGCCGAGCGCGCCCCAAGCGTGCTGCTCTCCGATATCGGCATGCCTCGCGAGGACGGCTACTCACTGATCGCAAAGGTGCGAAAGCTTTCTGCGGCTGAAGGAGGCAACGTCGCCGCGATCGCGCTCACGGCATTTGCACGCACCGAAGACCGCACGCGTGCCCTCCTCGCCGGTTTCAGCAGTCACGTACCGAAGCCCGTCGAGCCCATGGAGCTCCTCGCCGTCATCGCATCCTTCGCCTCGCGAATCGCCAAAACGTAGCCCGTCTCGAGATCGATACGGCGGATGCCGCGACCCACTGTTCGTACTGCACTCAGGCGACGACACAGAGCATCGTGTTCACCAGAGCACGCCGTTGACGGGCTTCGTTGGCTCGGGAAGATTGGTCTCGCCGAGGATCTGGCGCAGGTTCGTCTCGATGTTCGTCGTGATTGCGAGCATCGGGATGTCGTAGATCGTGTTGTCGAAGGGATCTTCGAGATCGCGACCGATCTTGTCGAGCGCGAGAAACATGAATCCGACGACCGTCGAACCGATCGGCGTGTACCAGCCCATGCTCTCGACGAGCCCCACCGGCAAGATGATGCAAAAGATGTGCACGAACAGCATCGGGAAGTAGTCGTACTGCTTCGGGAGCGGAGTGTTCTTGATGCGCTCGGCACCGCCTTGCGCATCGGCGAGGTCGTCGACGTTGCGATCCATCGACTGCCATTCGATGGAGTCGAGCCAGCCCTTCATCTTCGCTTCGAGGAGCGCGCGCCCAATCTTCTGTTGAATCGCCAAGGCGACATTGCGCTGCGAACGGAGAGCTTCGAGATCTTTCTCGTTCACGAAAGGCTGAATCGCCGCAAAGGGATCGAGTTCACGGAGCTGCTGGCGCAACGCGTGCACGAAAGCAATTTGGTAATAGACGAGGCGTTTTTTCAGCGCCGCGAGCTCTGCTTCTTCTTCGGGGTCGTCGGCTTTCACAGGGTGAAGCATCGCCACGAGCTGTCGACCGATGCTGCGGCTGTTGTTGACGATCGCGCCCCAAATGGTGCGAGCTTCCCACCAACGCGCATAGGCTGAGTTGTTACGAAAGCCGACGATGAAGCTCACCGCGCCGCCGTAGAGCGTCAACGGCAGATTCTTTGCTCCGACCCACTCCCAGTGGAGAAGATTGAAGGCGATGACGATCACGATGTCCCAGAGCACGAGCAAAAGGAGCGGCTGACCGACATAGAGCAGCATGCGCCCAAGGTGGAACTGACGCGGCGCGAGCATGGTTGGATACTCGATGCCTCAGCGGACGGCTTCGAAGTGATCGCTACCGTCTGCGGCGACGCGCACCTCGCCTGCTCCGATGTCGTAAACCCATCCCGAGATCGTGAGCTCTCTTTTTGCGAGCGCCCCTGCCACCGAGGGATGCGTCTTCAAATGTGCAATCTGCATCAATACGTTTTGCTCCGTGAGCACCGTCAACAGATCGCGCTTGTCGAACTCGTGGAGGGTCTCGGCGACACGTAGTGAAGAAATGCCGCTGCTCAGCCAACTCTGAACGGTCGGCATCTGCGCGGTCGACTGCGGGTTCAGAAGCGCCTTCATCGCGCCGCAATCCGTATGACCGCAAACGACGACGTGTCGCACCTTCAAGGCGGTGACAGCGTACTCGATGACGGCCGTCACGCCGCCCGGCATGCGACTGAACGTCGGCACCATGTTGCCGATGTTCCGGCTGACGAAGATATCGCCGGGCTGCGCGTTGGTGAGTGTCTCGACATCGACGCGGGAATCCGCACAGGTCACGACGAGCGAATGTGGTTGCTGCGGCGTGCTCGCGGCTTTGCGATACGTCTCGACGTTCTTCGCGTAAACGTCATTTTTGAAGTGGCGAGCACCCTGCTTGAGCTTCTCGAGAACGTCGTCCATTTCGAAGGCAAGCTAGCAGAGGCGCAGTCGAAACTCGACGACTCAGTATCCGCGCGCCTGGAGCGATTTCTTCAGCTTGGCCTTCGCGTCGCCCAGCAACACCGAGCCGTGGCCGGGGACGATATTTTCGAACTCCAACGTTTGCGCGCGTTCGAGCGATTTCTCGAATTTCTCGCGGTCTTGGACGCGCGAGACGAAGAGCCGGCTCACTCCGAACTTTCGATACGTGCCGAACATCGACAGAATGAGCCAGGCGCCGAAGCCCTTCGCGTCGTCGATGTTGAAGGCGAGATCACTCACGATCAGCGTTCGTGTAGCGTCGTGAAAGAAGATCGTCTCCTCGATCGACGGCATTCCCTCGAGCACGTGATGCTGTAGCTCGAGCTCGTAAGGCCATACGTCGACGCCGAAGATGCCGTGCCACTTCAGGCCTCCGACCTTCTTGTCCACGTTGCGTGGTCCCCAAAGACGAGCCCGCGGATGCGCCTCGGCGGCGGCCCTCATCCCGTCAGCGTGAAGCAGACTCGGCGCGACGACATCGGTCACGTCCCCAGCGGCGGCAAGATCCGAAGCGGTGTGCGTCGAGCAGGGCGAGATGAGAACGCGCGCATTCTCGAGCTGGACGATCGTCGAGCGGATGGGGAGTCGCATCAGCGGCATCGCGCGATCCGTTTCGAGAAATGAGAGGCCCTTCAGTTCTGAGTAGCTCTTCATCGCCCTCTACCTTCCCTCCCGAGGCGCAGCTCGTCGAGCGATTTCTCGCTTCTCGATCTTCGGTTTTACCTTTGCAGATTGGGTCTTCATGCAACGACCGCTCGGCCCCTAAAGTCGGAGGAGGATGCACACGATGAAACTGTCTGGCTGGCTCTTCGATCTCGACGGAACACTCGTCGACACGAACGCGCTCCACGTGGACGCGTGGGACGAAGTGTTTCATCGGTTCAATCACGCGATCGGTCGTGACCGCATCGTCGTCGAGATCGGCAAGGGCGGAGACAATCTCATTCCGACACTTCTCGGCAAAGAGGTCGAAGATGAGGACGGCGAAAAAATGCGCGAGGCGCACGTCAAAGCGTTCAAGCGCATCGCACGCGCGCAGGGCATCAATCCCGCTCCCGACGCCGCCAAGCTTCTCGAAGAGCTCCGTCGTCGCGGGTATCGGCTGGCACTCGCAACGAGCTCCGCTCCCGATCACGTCGAGCTCATCGAAGAGCTCTCGGGCGTCCCATGGAGAACACTCGTCGACGAAGTCACGGACTCGGGCGACGTGAGCGCTTCGAAACCAGCTCCCGACATCATTGCCGCAGCGCTGAAGAAGCTCTCGTTGCCCGCGAACGAATGCGTGATGGTGGGCGACACGCGCTGGGACGCGACCGCCGCAAAACGCGCGAACGTACGTCCCATCGGAGTGCGCTTCGGCGGAAGCTCGAATCTCGAAGAAAAGGGTGCCGAACACGTGTTCGAAAGCGTCGCGGAGATTTTGGCGAAGCTCGATGCGGTGATTGCAGAGGTCATCGCGGGGTGAAGCGCGAAGCTCTCGCTACGGCTTCACGAAGCCGAGCCCCTTGTCGCCCGCGGCTTTGGGAGTCGTCGGCGGGAACTTTTTCGTTTTGGTCTTCGTCCAGCCGGAGACGTCGCTCGAGGCTTCGGCGCTGACGAGCTTCCACTCGATCGTGTCTGCGCCATCGTCGCGGAGATGAAGCTCACCGCCAGCCGTCGCACTCGCCTTTTTCCATTCGTGCCCGTCGAAGCGATACACGGTGGAGCGTCCCGCTACGTTGCCGCACGTTTGTGGGCCGAAGTGAGCGCTCACGACCACGAGCGTGTCTTTCTCGTCGCCCGCATGCGAGATGCCGGTGACATGCAAGCACTCGACCTTCTCGTTCTCGTCGAAGTGGATGGCTGGCTTGCCGATGAGCGTGAGGGTTCGCTTCGAGATGTTCCACGTGAAGTGGACGGGGCCATCGCCGTAGTCGAGCCCATCGTCGATCTCGACGGAGTTCTTGTCGACCGAGACTTGCTCGGTAGCGGTCGTCGTCGGGGCTACGGAAGGTTGCGGACACTGCATCGCGTGAGCGTTTTCCGCCGCTCCACCACACCCCGATCCCATGACGACAGCGAGCACGATCAAAGACGGAAGGCGCATTCGATGCACGAGCGGTTCGACCCCCATATTCGACTCCAGCCTATCATGCGCTAGGGCGGAGACGTGGCTCCGCTCGCCAAGGGGCTTTCTGGATTCAGTTCCAGACACTGACGTGTGTGCGGTACACGAAAAACCGACCACCCACGAGGCCCATGGGAAGAGCGTGATCGCGCAAGTTCGATTCGATCGGGGAGACGATATCCAAAAGCCTTTGGTTCTCCGTGACCGTCGCCAGGAGGAGCGAGCCAAAAGTTCGCTGCGCGAAGAGAAGAGCCTCGAGGCCCGTGCGCTCGAGATTCGCATCGTCGACGGCGAGATTGCGCACGCCGTTCCAATTGTCTTCGTTGGCGAGCGGGACGCGGTCGATCACGTTCTCCCATTCTGGCGTCGAGACGAGGCGCGTCGGTAAATCTGCTCGACGCTTCTTCGATATCGATCCGCGAATGGCGCTTGCAATCGCGAGCCGCCAAGGCTCCCCGAGCTTCCACGCCTGTTCTAGTCCCTCGGCGGTATGCACTGTCTGCAACGGGTGACCCCATCCGGAGGCAATCGTTACCGACTGTGGCGATCCGACGAAGGGCCGAAACGCATCCCCGAGATTCAACAACGACGCGACCCGCGATCGGTGCGGTCCGTACGGCAGGGGTCGATCGAAAAGCACGTTCTTCATCTCACGAGAAGGGAACGGATGAGGAGGCGAGGTCTTTAGCCAGTGCGGGCTCCATGGGTGAAATACCCAGCTCTGCAGCTCTCTTCGGCTTCGATCGAGTGGAGAAATGCAAAGGCCTCGATCGGGACGGCTCGAATGCACGAGATAGGATTGCTCGAACGGCGAAGCTGCCGAAACCTCGAGCGCCAGCTCAGCTCTTGGCGCTTCCTTTCTTCGTCCGGGTCACGACCCGACCGATCGTGTTGCGCCCGATCCCCAATTTCTTGGCGGCTTCCGTCTTGTTGCCTCCATTCTGGGAGATCGTCGCTTCCACATAACGCTGCTCGACCTCTTCCAGTTCGAGCCCGAACGGAAGGAGCACACCTTCTTCCGACGACTCGGTTTCGGAGTTGCGGTCGAGCTCGGGCCTCGGAAAATGCGAGGCGTCGATGAGCTCTCCACTTCCCATTGCGAGCGCGCTCTCGATCCAATGCTCGAGCTCGCGCACGTTCCCGGGGAATGCGTAGCTGCGCAAGAGGTCGCGCGCGCTCTCCGCAAGCACGGCCTTCGGCCGACCATACTTCTCTCCGTAAAGGCGAACGAAGTGCTCGGAGAGGGCCGAGATCTCGTCCGCGCCGCGATCACGCAGAGCCGGGAGGTCGATCTCGGCCACGCGGACGCGAAAGTAGAGATCTTCGCGGAACTTCTTCGCGCGTACGAGCGCAGCCAAGTCCCGGTGAGTCGCCGCGATGATGCGCACGTCGGCGGAGAGCGTTTCGCGACCGCCGACGCGCTCGAACGTGCGCTCCTGAAGGAAGCGCAGCAACTTGCCCTGAAGTTCCAACGGAAGATCTCCGACTTCGTCGATGAAGAGCGTACCGCCCTCCGCCATCTCGACGCGTCCGCCGACGCGGCGGTCGGCGCCGGTGAATGCGCCGCGCTCGTGGCCGAAAAGCTCACTCTCGGCGAGCTGGGAGGGCAACGTCGTGCAGTCGATCGTCACGAAAGGCCGCGCTTGGCGTGAAGAGTTGCAATGGATCGCTTTTGCGAAGATCCCTTTGCCCGTTCCCGTCTCTCCGCGCAGAAGCACTGGCACGTCGTTCGAAGCGACACGCGAAACGCGTTCGTACACCGAGCGCATCGCCGCGCTCGTACCGACGATGCGATTGAAAGGACCTCTCGGAGTCACGCCTTGCGTGCGTTCGTCTTTGGCGCGTAGGGTCGTGAGGGAGAGCGCTTCGGCCAACTGCGCGGCGAGCACGACGAGATAGCGCTCGCTTTCGCGGTCGAAGCTTCCGCTCGGGTGATTGAGCAACTGCACGACACCACGAATCGCGCCCTTTCGCCCTTCACGAATGGGGGCCGCGAGCATCGAGCGAGTTTTGTAGCCTGTCTCGCGATCCGTGCGCGCATCGAATCGCGGGTCCTTCGCGACGTCTTCGAGGCGGATGACTTCGCCCGTGCGCGCGACGTGCCCGACGATGCCCTTCTCGATCGGCTGGCGAAGGGCCTGCTTTTCGGGAAGAAGTGCGACGCGCGTGAAGAGATCACCCCGTTCGGCGTCGATGAGCCAAATCGATGCGCGATCCGCAGAGAGCGCATCGGCCATTCGTGCACATGCCGCTCCGAGGAGAAGATCGAGATCGACCTCGCGCGCCAAGAGACCCGAGAGATCGAGCAGTAGTGACAACCTCGAGCTCATGAGCCCAATGCTATCCGAGGAGCTGCCGCTCACAAGCCGAGAGAAGCTCGTGTCGTTCACGCGACCTTCACAGGCACCACGCGATCGGCCGGTTCGAAGCCGATCGTCAGTCCCTCACGAGCTGCCGTCGTGTTCGCGAAGAGTGCGCGCGCCTTCGACTCGATTTCGTCCACGCCCCGATCCGTACGCGAAGGGTCGTGATGAAAGAGTGCGAGCTGCTTCACGTTTGCCGCGTTCGCGAGCTCCGCCGCAGCAACGTAGGTGGAATGTCCCCAACCGACCTTCGAACGACCCCGCGCTCCGCGGTATTCCTCTTCGGTATATTGCGCGTCGTAGATCAAGAGATCAGCACCACGTGCGAGGCGTTCGAGCTCGGGATCGAGACACGCAAAGTGCTCGGTGTCCGTCGCATAGACGATCGCGCGACCTCCGATCTCTACGCGATAGGCGAGGACGCCGCCCGGATGATTGCCTTTGGCGACGGTGACCGTTGCCGAGCCGGCGCCGAACGTCTCACCCGCGCGCACGTGTTGCGTCGACACGCGCGACGCGAGCTGGTCGAAGCGGACCGGAAAGACGGGATCATTCATCTGATAGGCGAGCGTCTCCTCGAGCGTGAGCAAGCTCGTCTTCGCGCCGACGACATGCAGCTCGGTCGTCGGCAAATAAAGAGGAACGAAGAATGGGATGCCCTGGATGTGATCCCAATGGACATGCGAAAGGAGCATCGTCGCCTTCACGGGCGCTCCGAGGAGCGAGTCTCCGAGAGAACGAAGTCCTGTGCCCGCGTCGAAGAGAATGCGTTCGTCACCGAAGCTGAGCTCTACGGAGCTCGTGTTTCCACCGACGATTGCGGTTTCGGCACCAGGCGACGCGATGCTTCCACGAACACCCCAAAAACGAACGTTGAGAACGTGATTCATACCTAGGCGTAAAGCAGGGGTCGTGCCGGGCCGTACCTTCGAGGACCGACCGCAGAAGCAGGGCGTTTGCAGCGTATTTCCGAATGTGCGAAGTGGTGGGCGGTTTTGAAAGCGCACCAAATCGGATCGATCGAGTGCGCCGTTTTGGCTACGCGTCTATGCTCGCGTCATGCCTTCCTTCACCCCCTGTGCTCGTTGTCAGCGTCACGTGCGATCCGACGCGAACATCTGCCCATTCTGTCGCGGTGCGATCGCGGCGATGGCGGTCGTCTCGAGTGTCGCCATCGGACTAGCAGGGTGCAACGACACAAAGGCGCCGACCGCGGAGCCCGTGAATTCCGGAACACCGGCCACCGCAACTCCCAGTGCTTCGACGGCTCCGTCCGTGACTAGTACGACGTCCCCAAGCGCCGCGCCGACGACCTCCGCAACGTCCGCGCCAACGACCGCCCAGCCGACGACGGCGGCTTCCGCGGTGCCACTTCCGCCTCCGCCGCAACCTCGCCCGCAAATGCGCTACGGCATTGCGCGTCCCATTGGCAAAGGTCCGACGCCAACGGAGTGAGCAAAAAGGTGAGCTCATGACGATGCTCGGCAAGCGCCCGCGTTCGCTTCGCGTCATCGATCCACCGATCGCAACGCGTCGCTATCTACCGCTCGCGAACGACGTTCGCTCGTCGGATCGCGAGGCCGTCCCCAACTATGTCGTTTGGGAGCTCACGCTGAAGTGCGATCTTTCGTGCCGCCACTGCGGGTCGCGCGCAGGTAAGGCGCGCAAGGACGAGCTGACGACTGAAGAAGCGCTCCGTGTCGTCTCGGAGCTCGCGAAGATGGGCACGAAGGAGATCACGCTCATCGGAGGCGAGGCGTATCTCCACGAGGGGTGGACGCAAGTCGCGCGCGCGATCGTCGACGCCGGAATGCTGATCGGCGTTCTCACGGGAGGCTACGGGATGACGCGTGAGCGCCTGCTCGAAGCGCAGAGCTCGGGCATCTCGCGACTCAGTGTCTCCGTCGATGCGCTCGAGCCCCTCCACGATGCGCTGCGAGGAAAGCGCGGGAGCTATCGCGAAGCGACTCGCACACTGCGTGAAGCGCGCGATCTCGGGTTTTCTACGAGCTTCAACACGCAGATCTCGCGACCGGCGCTGCACGAGATCGAGCCGATGGTCGAGCAAGTCCTCGAGCTCGGAGTGAGCGCGTGGCAGGTCTCGATGACGGTTCCGATGGGACGCGCCGCCGACGAGCCGAACCTTTTGCTCGAGCCCTACCAAGTGCTCGAAGTGATGCCGATGCTCGCGCGACTCCACGCGCGGATGGGAGCGCGCGGCGTGAGGATCGATCCAGGAAATGACATCGGCTATTTCGGCCCCTATGAATCGCTTCTTCGCGCGGGCGATCCGAATGGTCATCGCATGGCGTGCTCCGCGGGAAAGTTCGGAATGGGGATCGAAGCCGACGGCTCGATTAAAGGATGTCCTTCCCTCCCCTCCCGCGACTACGTGGGGGGTAACGTTCGCGACGCTTCCTTGAAAGATATTTGGGAGCGCGCGGAGCCGCTTCGTTTCACGCGTGAACGAGATGCCTCGGCTCTCTGGGGATACTGCGCAACCTGCTATTACAAAGACGCATGCCTCGGCGGATGCTCGTGGACGGCGCACGTGATCTTCGGAAAGCGCGGCAACAATCCCTACTGCCACCATCGCGCGCTCGAGCTCTTGCGCGAAGGCAAGCGCGAGCGGATCCGACAAGTTCAACCGGCGCCGGGTGAGCCGTTCGATTTCGGTCGCTTCGACTGCTTCGTCGAAGACTTTCCAGAAGACGAGCTCGTACGCGCGCGAGCGATCGCGGAGACCGGGGAAGGCTTCATTCACGGCGGAGCTTCGCGGTGATTGCGTCACAAAAGAGCGAGCACACGCGATACGCCTGAGCGATGTCGAATTCCCGTCGGACGGGTCGTGGAGCACGTCTGCGCTTTTGGTTGCAGCTGCCCGTATTTCCGATCGCCTTCGTGCAGGGGAAAATCGCGCGAAAAACGATCCCGACGCTCTCCGAAGCCGCAGGACCGCGCACTGGAGTCGTCAATGACGCGAACGCAGCGTCTTCGGACCGCGCTCCCTTCAGCCTGGCGATGCTCGGCGAATCGACGGCCGTGGGGGTGGGCGTCGAGCGGCAAGAGGAAGGCCTCGGGTTCTATCTGGCGCACGCGCTGTCGAAGAAGATGGATCGCGCCGTCGAGCTCCAGATCGTCGGCAAGAACGGGGTCACGCTCGAACAAATCCGAAGGTCCTTCGTCGACCAAATCGCGTTCCCCGTCGACGCCGTCGTCGTCATTCTTGGCGTCAACGACACGACAGGTCTCACGCGCGGAAGCAAGTGGGCGTCGGGCATCGCGTCCCTCACGCACGAGCTCGAAGCACGTGGCGCGGGCGCCGTTCTTTTTTCTCCCGTGCCACCACTCGGTCGTTTTCCTTCGCTGCCGCGAGCCGTTCGATCGATGCTCGGCCCGCGCGTCGACTACCTCGACGCGATCCTCGAAGACGTGTGTGGCAAAGAAGGTGCGCACTACCTCGCGGCAGAGTTGCCGGATGCGCCCGGTGTAATGTCACACGACGGGTTCCATCCGTCGGCGAAGGGCTATGCACTCTGGGCAGAGGCGCTCACTGCTGCCTGGAACGTGGAAAAAACTCGCGGGTGATCAAGGCGCCGTCGGTGCGGGCTTCTTGCGACGCCGACGACGCCGCGGCCGGAAGAGTCGCGCGAAAGACTCCGGATCGAACTCGGCGAGATCCTTTTTCGCGTTGCGGAGGAGCTGCGACGCGCGTCCGGGCGTGAACTCTTTCTGACGCGTCTCGTCACGCGGATCGTCTCCACTCGTTGAAACTACTGCAATTTCCAAAAGCATCTTCGCCTCACGCTGGGGTCTCGCCCATCTGAGGAAAGTGAGCTTTTAGAGTCGCGCCAAATTTTAATGGGGGAGTCCGTTTTTTTGGACGCTAGGCTTGAAGCGCGTTTTTTCAGGACTTTCATGAAACCTACCTCCCTCATCCCATCGCTCTTCATAACGGCGCCGCTCGTCGCAGGCTTCATGGCTTGTTCGGATGACGGAGCGACCGAATTCCCGGCGGGGGGCTCGGACGCCTCGACCGCAATCGACGGAGCGACGCCGATCGACGGTTCGCCGAACCTCGCGGCGCTGCCGACGGGGAAGTTCCGAATCGGCGTGTGGTGCGGCCCCCTCCCCGACTTCATGAACAAGGAGCACCTCGACGAGATGGTCGAAGCCGGCTTCACGGACGTCATGAATCCGTGCCAGCCGAGCACGTACACCGTCGAGTACAACAAGAAGATGCTCGCAGCGGCGAAGGAGGCGGGCCTGAATGCCATCGTCTCCGATTCTCGAATCGGTGCAGCGCTCGCTGGCACCGACGTCGACGCGAATCTGGATGCGCTCGTCGCAGACTACGGCGCCGAACCCGCGCTCGGTGGTTATCACGTGACAGACGAGCCCTCACCGCCGGCCTTCGCGAATGTCGCCAGCGTGATGCATGCGATCGAAGCGCGCGATCCCAAGCACCTCACGTTCACGAATCTTTTGCCGAACCTCGGCGATGTCGCCAGCTACGAGTCCTACGTCTCGCAGTTCGTTGCGGCCGCCAAGCCGAAGATCCTGAGCTTCGATCACTATCCATTCTTCGCCGACGGCAGCGACTCGACGCGCTTCTTCTCGGACCTCGCGACGTTCCGTCGGCAGACGGTTCCGAACAAGATCCCCTTCTTCCAATTCATCCAGGCGATCAGCTACACGAATCATCGCGCGACGAGCCGCGAAGAGAAGCTCTGGGAAGGAATGCAGACGGTCGCGTACGGCGGCGCCGGCATTTACTACTTCACCTATTGGACCCCGCCCGTAACTTCCGAGAACTTCGGCGAGCCCGTCGTCGACAACGGCGTGCGCAAACGGCAGTACGAAGAGGTCAAAGACATCAACGCGCGTCTCCAAGCGTTCGGTCGCTATCTCGTGGCCTCCGAGTCGAAGGCGGTCTTTCACAATGGTGATCTCGCGACCGGAGTCGATGCGCGCCTTCCTGGAGCGATCGCCTATCTCCCCAGCGCCGCCGCCATCACCGTCGGCATCTTCTCCGTCAATACGACCGACGCGTACGTGTTTCTCGCGAATCGAAACTACAAGGCGGCGACCGAGAGCGACGTCTTCTTGGCAACCAATGTCGCGCCTTCCGTCCTCGATCGCGCCACGGGAAAGTTCCAACCGCTCGAAGTGATCGCGCGTGATCCCGTGAAAGGCGCAAGAGTTCACGTCGCGCTTCCTCCGGGGGATGGCACCCTCATTCACCTCGCCGGTCCATTGCCCGCAGGCGCCCCGGGTGCCGAGGCTTTCGTCGGAACGGTGCGCGCCGACCAAGGTCGTCTCGATCTTTTGGACAGCGCCGTCGGCTCGGTCTTTCAGCGCGTCGCGGGGTGGGACGAGTGCCCCGCGGGCTTCACGTTCGTGGGACACGCGTTTCACGCGAATGGCGCTTACCTGTGTGTGCGCCCAGATCTCGCGAAGCGGCGTTTCTATCTCGGCAGCGTCGTCGCCGATCAAGCTGACCTCTT
>JAHFDV010000368.1 GCA_023248815.1 Myxococcales bacterium | reverse complement strand
CCCCGCAGAAGAGCGCGAAGAGTCGGGTCGCGTGTACGTGCGTTGGCCGGAGCTTCAACCGGGAGACACAGTCGAAGTCGCCATTCGAACGTGGACGGCAGGCCCCGTCGGTGGTCGCGGTGAGAGCCCGTATTACTTCATGGATTACGCGGGCGCTCCGGCGACGCGCGAGCTTCTCTACAACGAGGTGATCGTCGAGTCCCCGAAAGACAAGCCGATCTACGTCGATGTCGTCGCGGGAGCGGCCGAGAAAAAAGAAGAGAAAGACGAGAACGGACTCCATTCGGTTCGGCTCATTTGGACGAAGCCAATCGTGCTTCGCGAAGAGCCACTTTCACCGCCGCTCTCGGAGCTCCTTCCCGTGCTCGTTGGTTCGACGTTCCGCGATTGGGCGGCCTTCCGCGCTTGGTACGGAGAAGCCGTCCGCGGGTTCACCGAGCCCGACGAAGAGGTGATGCGTCTCGCGAAAGATCTCACGAAGGGAAAGGTCACGCGTGAAGACAAGGTGAAGGCGCTCTTCAACTTCGTCGCCGACCGCATCCGCTACGTCAACTACGTGAGCAGCGAGGCGTGGCTTCCCAATCGCCCGCAACAACTTCTCGCTCGTCGCGAAGGTGACTGCGACGACAAAGCCATTCTCTTGATTACGCTGCTTCGTGCCGTCGGCATCGAAGCGCGCGAAGTGCTCGTTCAGACGCGGGAGACGGCGCAACCCTCGGTGCTTCGCGCGAAGGGGGCTGCCATTCCGCTCTTCGATCACGGAATCGCATTCTTGCCCGGCCCCAACGGCGGCACGTATCTCGATGCGACCGGACCGCAATCGCGCCTCGGTCCGATTCCCGCGATGGACGCACGCGGTTCGGCGCTGCGCATGGACGAAGGCCCAGCCGAGATCGTCACGCTGCCCGCGAGCTCACCTGCCGACCACGGATCGCTTGCGAAGTGGAAGGTCGCTCTCCGCGAGGACGGCTCGGCGACGATCGTGGGCGACGAGACGCACGTCGGGGACGGCGCCTACTGGCTTCGTACGCAAATTTCGCAGGAAGACTCACGTCATGAATACGTAGAGACCAACCTCCTTTCTCCGTGGGTCCCGAACGTCAGCGCCGACAAGAAGATCGACTTCGAAGGCGAGCTCGCAGGCGGAAAAGCGCGTGTATCTTACAAGGCTTCTTCACTCGGACTCCTTCGCCCCGACGGCGACGAGCTCGTCCTCGCGCTCTCGACGTCGGCGCCGATGACCACGCAGCTGGCACCGCTCGTCGAGCGCAAGCTTCCGGTTTGGCTGCCGTCTTATCTCGCCCCTTCCGAGCAACGCCGCGAGATGCAAATCACGGCGCCCGCGGGCTGGGAGTGGAGCTTCTTGCCAGAAAACGCCAAGGTCGATGGCGGACGCTTCGGCCGCGCAGAGCTGAAGGTGACGAAGTCCGCGAGCGGCGAGGTCAAAGTCGAGCGCCTCGTAACGCTCGATACCAGCATCATCTCCCCAGCAGATTATCCCGCGTGGCGCGCATTTCTGCTCGACGTCGATCGTGTGACGCGAAGGACGCTGCGCCTTCGAAAGAAAGGTAGCAAGTGATGGTTCGTTCGCTCTTCATCACGGGACTTCTCGCGGCGAGCCTCGCGGCGTGCGGCGGTCCTCCCGGCTCGAAGTTCGCCTTCGCTCCGCGCGAAGCCGACGACAAACTCGCGGAAGCGATGCGCGAAGAGGCGGAAGGTGATCCCTCGCGCGCGATCGATCGCTACCTCGCTCTCGCGGAGGTTGGCGCCAAGGGTGGCGAAGACGGCGCACCACTTCTCGTCGGTGCGCTCGATGCGCTCGTATTCCGTCGCGTGATCGGTCTCGAGCGCGTGAGCTCGAAGAGTGCCCTGGCGTTCAGATCTGCGCGCGACATCCGCGCCTCTCTCCAAAAGATCGCCGACAATTCCGAAGGCCCATTTGCGCGCGGCCTCATCGCCGACGCGCTTCTCGTCCTCGCGAACGACGCCGGCGACGAGGCCGCAGCGACGAAGTCACGTGGTGCACTTGCGTGTGCGACGGAAGCGACCGTGTTCGGGCCGCTCGAGGCACGCGCGTTTCCGGAAGGCACCGAGACGACCGACGCGGCACTCGATGGCCCGCTTCCTCTCCACAAGGAGAGCAAGGGGGTTTTCCCGTACCGCGCCATGGGCGAAGTGACGAAAGGTCGCGGCTGCGACCTTCTACTGACGACGACATCCTCGACGCGCGGTCCACGCGACATCTACTTCGACGTCGCCGTCGCCGAAGCCGGCACGGTTGCACTCTCCTTGACGACGAACGCACGCGCCGAGATCGCCATCGGTTCCGCGAAGACGAAGTTCGATCGCAGCGTCACGCTGGGCGCGCACCTCTCCGAGCAATTCTTCCTCGCGCAGACCGAAAAAGCGGGCGCCCTTCGCATCCGTGTGCGCGCAGCCATCGATAGCTCGAGCGATCAAGTTCGCCTCTCGGCCTACGACGCGAATGGTCGAGCGCTCAAGATCACTGCCCCCCTCCCCTCCTCCGTTGCGTCCGTCAAAGTCGTGGGCGCACGCCGAGTGAAGTTCCAAGAAGAATCCGCGATTCTCGGCGCAACGAATCGGTCGAAGCAGCCCCAGTCGGTTCTCGTGAATCTGCTCGCAGGCCTGGCACTCGGATTCGATCGCCAAGTCGAAGCAGCCCTCGCTCCCGAAGCCCTCCGCACGAGCGCTCCGCTCGATCTCGTCTATGCACGAGCTCTCGGCGTCGCAGACGACCTCTCGCCGACAGCACGTATGGAGCGCGCTCGAACCGCATTTGCACGCGTGAACGAGCGCTGGAAAGCCGCTTGGGAACCCAAGCTTGCGCTCGCGATGCTCCAAGGAGAGCGCAAGGGCGGCGATGCCGAGATGCTGGAGGTGCTCGAGGCGCTCGACAAATCGCGCGAGGGCACCTCCGAGAACGGTCGCGCACTTTTCGATGCGCTCGATTCGCAAGTGAGCTTCAGTCAATCGCTACGTGATCGCGCCAAAGAGAAGCGCGAGAGCGCCAAAAAGAAGCTCGACGGCTCGCGCTTTTACGCCGTGCTCGATCTACGTGCCACGGAAGTGACGAGCGCGCGACGCGCCAAGCTCGTGTGCGAAGCGAAGGTCATGCGCGATTCGATGGAATGCCGTGCGCTCCTCCGCGCGATCGGCGACAAGCCCGCCGCACGTGCGGAGCTCGAACGCTTGCGTCGCCTTTTCGGCTCTCCTCTCGCCTTCATCGAGACCGAAATCGGCGATCTCCTCGCCGACGGTGACGTCGAGACCGCGAAGAAGCGCTTCGAGCTTCTGCCCGCCGGAGCACGTTCGATCGGTGTTCTCGCGGCGACATCTACTCCCATCGATTCCGCCCGCGTGCTCGAGCTCGCGCCTTTCGTCGTCGATGGCACCTCCATCAGCGCCGCGCTCGGTCCGAGCTTCAAAGCGGACTTCCCCGATCAAATCGCGCGCGTACGCGAAGCCATTGCCAAGAGCGGCAATCTCACCAACACGTCGACGGTCGTTCTCGACCACGACGAGCGCTACGCCCTCTCGCAAAACGGCGTACTTCACTTCTTCGTCTACGATCTTCGCCGCGTCGGCGGAACGACCGACGTCGAAGACAACGCAGCGGTCGATCTTCCGTACGTCGATGGTCGCGTCTCCACGCGAACGCTTCGCCGCAGAGTCTTCAAAGTGGACGGTCGCGTGATCGAGCCCGAGCGGAACCCTGGAGCGCAGCAGACGCACGCTGATCTCGCGCAACTCGAAGCCGGGGACTCCGTCGAGGCGCTCTACGAAGGCTGGGCCATTCCCGACGAGACGGGTCAGCTCGGATTCGACACGCCAGACCTTCTTCCCGCGCGAACGTCCGTGCAAAAGGCACGCATCTCCGTGAGCCTTCCCGCCGGAATCGAGTTCTCCGCCTGGCAGCATCCGTCTCTCGGCAAGCCCGAAGTCTCGGGAAACGAGCGCGTTTGGACGCTCAAGAACGTCGAAGTGCGACGCATCGATCAAGGCACGCCGATGATGGAGCGGAGCGTCGGCGTGAGTGTCACGACGCTGCGCTGGAGCGACGTCGCGCGCGATCTTCGCGAACGCCTCGCACTCATGGAAGGCACGACGCAAGACTTCACGGCGTGGATGCAAACGGCGCTCGCCGGTACGGAGAAGGCCAAGAACGAGCTCGCGCTCGTCGAGGCCATCGTCAAGGCAGCCGGCAAGGCGATTCGTGAAGCGAACTCCAGCGGGCTCGTCGGCAACACGAGCGAGAGCTCGCAATCCGTGACGAGCCGGACGTATCTTTCGAGTCGTACGGGCAGTCGCTCGTTCGTCATTCGTGAGGCGTTGCGCGCATCCGGCATTCCCGCCGACGTCGCGCTTTCGGAGACCGAGCCCTTCAGCTCCAATCCAAACTTCCCCGCGCACCGCGAGCGCTTCCGCCATCCCTTCGTCATCGCCATGGTCAAGAACGACAGCGGCGCACGCAATCCCGTGTGGATCGATGCCGACGTCGCGGGCCCACCGCTTCCTCCAGGAAAAGTGACGCCCGAGCTTCGCGGTCGCGCGGCTATTTTTTCCGATGGTCGCATCGCGGAAGTGCCGCGAGCAGGCAATGAAGACGGCCAACGTGACGATCTCGAAGTGCACCTCAAAGTGGGCGATCGCAAAGAGAGCCCCGGTGAAGCGCGCGGAGACGTGAAGGTCACGTTGCGCGGTCGTTCTGCGCAAGCCCTTGCAAGCATGTTCGAACGCGCGGTCGGTCATGATCGCGAGCAGTCGTTGCGCGAAGCGATCCTCGGGGTCATCCCCAATGCAAGCGTCGACAAGGTCGAGCTCCTCTCCGAAGAAGAGAGCAGTGAGATCTCGATTCGTGGATCCATTCGCGTCGCGAACCTCGCGGAGAAAAAGTCGGATGCCAAAGGCAAGACCGCCTACTGGGTCCTCGGCACGGATCCCGTTCACCAGACGTATCCACGCGGTCGCACGGCCACGCTGAGCTCGACCTTCGCGAGCCAGGGCACGCGTGACAGTGCGCTCTCCGTCACGCGCGGCCTCAGCTACCATCTCAAGTGGACGATCGAGTTCCCCGAAGGCGCCACCGTCGTCGCTCCTCCTTCGTTCGAACGCAGCGGGCGCGCATTCACGGGCGGAGAAACGCTCGTGGCCAAGCGCACGAGCAAGTCGGACAAGAACGTTCTCGTCGACGAGTTCATTCTCGAAGTCCCCCCGGCAACGGTGAGCGCAGAGGGCTACGCAGCCTTCGCCAAGCTCTGCCGCGAGATTGACGCAGGGTTCTTGCGAAGCGCATCGGTCACTTTCTGAGCGGCATTGTTGGAATGCCGCAGTGTCACTTTCTGAGCGGCATTGTCGGGATGCCGCAGTGTCACCTTCCGAGCGTCATCACCTTCTGAAGCACCTCTTTTCGAGAGGGCATCACCTCTGGTAAGAAGTGACCCATGAGTGGACATTCCAAATGGGCGACGATCAAGCACAAGAAGGGCGCGATCGACGCGAAGCGCGGCAAGATGTTCACGAAGCTCATCCGCGAGCTCACGATCTCCGCGCGCATGGGCGGCAGCGACGTCAGCGGTAATCCGCGTCTCCGCAAAGCCATCGCCGACGCCAAAGGTCTCTCGATGCCGTCCGACACGATCACGCGCGCCGTGAAGCGCGGCGCCGGTGAAATCGAAGGCGCCTCCTACGACGAAGTTCTCTACGAAGGCACGGGGCCTGCGGGCACGCTCTTCCTCGTCGAAGGCACGACCGACAACCGCAATCGCACCGTCGCCGAAATCCGAAAAATCTTCGAAAAGCACAACGGCGTCCTCGGCGGAGCCAGCACGGCGGGATGGGCGTTCGACAAGAAGGGCCTGATCCAGCTCGAAAAGACCGTCACCGAAGATCAGGTGATGGAGCTCGCAGTGGAGAACGGCGCCGACGACTACACGGACGCCGGCGATGAGTGGCAAGTAACGACGCCCACCGAAGTCTTCAGTCCCGTCCTCGAAGCGCTCGAAAAAGGCGGCGTCACGCCGAAAGGCTCTTCCCTCGGCTACATCCCCAAGAACAAGAAAGCGATCACGGGACGCGATGCCGAAGTCGCACTTAGTCTCGTCGAAGCCCTCGACGACCACGACGACGTCCAAAACGTCTACGCCG
>JAHFDV010000001.1:35012-47786 GCA_023248815.1 Myxococcales bacterium | reverse complement strand
GCCTCAGTCGTCACGTGCTGCCGCAAATCTTCGCGCCAATCCGCGCAAGTTCTGGCTGTTGAACGGCTTCTCGATTCGCTCGTTCGGAACGCCGTCTAGAAACTGCGCAGCTTCAGGATCGTACACTCCACCGCTCATGAATACGAAGCGATCGGCGAGAGCAGGATCGCGATCGCGGATGCGACGAAAGAGCTCGACGCCCGAAAGAAGTGGGAGCGCGATGTCGCAAAAAACGACGTCGAATGCCCTTTCTCCATGCCCGATGATCTCGATCGCTTCCTGTGAGCTCTCGGCGATGACGACCTCGTGCTCATCGCCGAGGACGCGCTCGATGGAACGGCGGACGGCCGGTTCGCCGTCTACGATGAGCACCCTACCCCGGCGTCGCTTGGTCGACGGCGGCGCCGACACTCGCTCGGTGTCGGAAAAGGCAACGTCCTTCGCTTTGGGAAGTGTGATTCGAAAGGTCGTGCCCGCGCCCACTTCCGTCGAGCATGTCAGCTCGCCTCCCATGGAAGCGATGATGCTGTGCGAGATCGAGAGACCGAGGCCCGTACCCTTTCCGACGTCTTTCGTCGTGAAGAAGGGATCGAAGATTCTGGGCAGAACGTCTGCGGGGATGCCGGGGCCGTTGTCACTGATGTCGATCGCCATGCGTTCGGATTCGATCCCGAGCGTGCGTACGACAATCTCGTTTCTCTTCGGGTCTTGCGTGACGAAGGCCTGGGCCGCATTCACCAACAAGTTCACGAGAACCTGCGCAAGCCTCGATTCGTCGGCCAAAATGAGACTGTTGTCTCTAAACTCGTGAATGATCGTGGCGACGCTTCGCAGCTCGTGACCCGACATACTCTCCGAGATGTCGAGCGCGCTGCGCGTGTCGGTAGGAGCGAGCGGGGCGTCGGGGCGCGAAAACGCGCGGAGCCCGCGAACGATTCGTCGGATGCGTTCCGAGCCTTCGCGCGAATCGGCGAGCAGCTCCAGCAAGTCGTCGATGCGGCGCTGCGGAACGCTTCCTTCGAGGGCGCGGACGCCTTCGAGTGCGAGGTCGATGTTGGCGCTCACATACATGAGTGGATTGTTGATCTCGTGACCGACTCCCGCCGCGAGCGTCCCCGCCGTGACGAGGCGTTCCTGACGCGCGGCTGTCTCGCGCTCGCGATTGCGCTCGGTCACATCCTGATAAATTCCGAAGAGGGTTCGCGTGGTGCCGGTCTCGGGATCGACCTCGCATCGCCCCTTCGACTCGACCTGGCGGAGCTCGCCGTTGGGGAGATAAAGGCGATGCACGAACTCGAATGGCTCTCGCGTCGAGACGCTCGTGGCCATGAAGTCATGCACCTTCTTGCGATCATCCGGATGGTACGCGGCTAGGATTTCCGGCCCAGTACCGGGATGGAACGTCGCTGGGTCCCGCCCGTGAATCTTGTACATCTGTGGCGACCAGTAGATCTCGGACGTCGCGACGTCGAAGCGCCAGTGACCGATCCGTGCGACTTCCTCGGCCATCATCAGGAGATCGTTTCGTTGCTCACTGAGGACGAGCGCTGTGTGAAGCTCGGTGATGTCGCTCTCGGTCGAGACGAAGCCATGCACCTCACCGTCGCGCACGTCGGGCTCGAACGTGACGACGACATGGCGCGTTTTCCCACCTGACTCGATCGTGCGGGCGACGCGCTGGGGCTCACCACGCAGGGCCGCGGCCCACAAGGGAGCGTCGACCGAGTCACGGACGACCTCGCTCGCATGTTGCCCGACGACCTTCTCTTCGTATCCGAAGGCGTCGAGGAACGCGCGATTCGCAAACGCGTTGCAAGTCTTCGTATCCCAATAGGCAAGGCGCGCGGTCGACGCGAAGAGAACGGCCTCCAGCGTCGCTCGTTCCTTCTCGGACTCTGCCAGTCGCTCCTTCAATATGCGCTCGCGCTCGAGAGCGTCGCGAAGCTCGCATCCCCCCGAATCCGTCATGTCGGAAGGCTCGCACCCAGTAGGTGAGATGTCGAGGCAGGTCGAGCTGAGTCGACCGACCGCGGGTCCATCGCCCGTGGCCCCTCGACTCCGCGATTCTTCAGGGCAAGCTCGGCGCGCCGCGTGAAACGTCGCCTTCCGTTGGAAGCTTCTCGGTGCTCCATCCCCCGCCGACCGAACCGACGAGATGCACGGCCGTCGTCATCTGATTCGTGGCCACGGAGACCAAGGCTTGACGGCTACTCAGCAAGTTCGTCTGCGCCGTGATGACGTTCAGATACGTGTCGACGCCGGTCTTGTAGCGAATGTTCGCGAGCTTCTCGTAGCGCTCGGCAGATTCGACGGCGCGCTTTTGCCGCTGCGCTTGCTCGAAGAGCTGGCGACTCGCGACGAGATAGTCTTCGACCTCCTTGAACGCATTGAGGGCGGTCTGGCGGTATGCGGCAACGGTCGCGCGATATTGCGCCTCGTATTGCGCAACCGTCGCACGACGTCCGCCGAAATCGATGATCTTCTCGGAAGCAGAGCCGCCGAGGCTCCAGTAGTTCGCACCCGTCGAGAAAAGCTTCGAGAGGTTGTCGGCCTGCGTTCCGATGCCAGCGCTCAAGGAGATGTCGGGATAGTAGGCGGCTTTTCCAACACCAATGAGCGCGTTGGCCGCTGCCATCGATCGCTCGGCGGCGGCAATGTCCGGGCGACGTTCGAGCAAACGCGAAGGGACGGCGATGGGCACGGCGGGGACGTGAACTTCGATCGGCCTCGGCGCCAGTGAAAAGCTTCCGGCGACCTCGCCGACGAGAAGTGCGATCGCGTGTTCGAACTGCGAACGCGTCGTCACGATCGCGCTCATGTTGGCTTCGGCCGTGTGCAGCGTCACTTCGGCTTGCGCCACCTCTTGTTCCGAATCGATGCCCGTCCGCGCGAGCACTTGCACGAGACGCAGTGACTCCTTGTAGTTTGCAATCGTTCCCGCATAGAGATCGAGGAGCGCGTCCTGCCCGCGTAGTTGAAAGTAAATCTGCGCAAGGCTCACTTGTTCACTCAGGGCGACATTGGCGAGCGTCGCCGACGAGAGCTGCGCGTTGTTTGCGGCTTGCTTGATCGTATTGCGGATCTTGCTGAAAAGGTCGGGCTCCCACGTGACTGTGAGCGGCAGAGCGAAGAGCGAAGTGAGCCCGCTCGACTTTCCCGTCTCCGTCGCCGAGGCGCCAACGCCGATCTGCGGGTAGAGCTGCGCGGTCGCCGCACGCATGGCCGCGCGAGCCGCCATGTAGTTTTCGAACGACTGCTTTATGTTCTGGTTGTCGAGCACGAGCCGCTCTTCCAGCGTGCTCAGCTCGGGCTCGCCGAAGATCTCCCACCACTTCCCTCGGATCTTCTCGTCAGAAGGAGAAGCTTGGCGCCAGCCGCCTTCCTGCGCGTCTTCGCTCCCCTGCGTGTTCTCTTTGAAGGCACCGGAGGGAGCGTGCACGAGCTTGGGCCGTTCATACGTCGGACCGACGTTGCACGCTCCGAAGACGAGGGGCGCGAGGATGCACGCGATTCTCTTCATTGATGCACCTCGACAGGAACGGGCTCGGTGCGAATGAAGCGCTTTCGCAATCGGTCGAGCATGAGATAGACGACCGGAGTGCTATAGAGCGTGAGGATTTGACTGACGACGAGTCCACCGAGAATCGTGAGGCCTAGCGGACGCCGCAATTCGGATCCAATGCCGCTCCCGAACGCGAGCGGTACGGCGCCGAAAAAGGCCGCGGCCGTCGTCATCAAGATCGGGCGGAAGCGCAGCACGCACGCTTGGAAGATCGCTTCCTCGGTCCCCATCCCGTGCTCGCGCTCGGCTTGCAGTGCGAAGTCGATCATCATGATCGCGTTCTTTTTCACGATGCCGATGAGAAGAATGATGCCGATGAGCGAGATGACATTGAGATCGGCGTTGAAGAGAATCAGCGTGATGACCGCACCGAGCGACGCCGACGGCAGCGTCGTCAGGATGGTGATGGGGTGAAGGAAGCTCTCGTAGAGAATGCCGAGGAGAATGTAGACGGCGAAGATCGCGGCAGTGACGAGAAGCGGCTCCGAGTCGAGCGAGGCCTGGTACTGCTGCGCCGTGCCCGCGAACGTGCCGCGGACGCTCTTGGGAATCTGGAGCTCGTTTTCGACCTCGTGAATCTGCTGTGTGGCTTCTCCCAGCGAAGTACCCGGCGCAAGGTTGAACGAGATCGTCGAAGACGGATAGAGCCCGCTATGATTCACGGCGAGCGGCCCACTCCTCGGTCGATATGTAGCGATCGCTGCCAGCGGGACGGATCCCTTCCCTGTCTGTACGTACGTGTTGTCGAGCGCACTCGGATCCGTCGTGAGTTGCGGCTGCGCCTCGAGGATGACGTGATACTGATTCAATGTCTTGTAGATGGTCGACGCTTGCGCCTGCGCAAACGAGTAGTTGAGGACGCTATCGATGTCGGTCGCGGTGATTCCCAGACGCGCCGCGGTCGTGCGATCGAACGTGAGGTAGCTCTGTAGCCCTCCCGATTGAAGATCGGAGTTCACGTCGGTGATCGCCGTGATCTTCTTCATCCGCGCGGCGAGTCCCGGGACATAGGCCTTCAGGTCGGAAGTGGCATCGGCTTGGAGTTGATATTGGTATTGCGCATTCGATTGTCGGCCGCCGATACGCAGGTCTTGTGACGCCATGAGAAACGTCTGGGCTTCTCGAATCTCCATGAGCTGCGGACGTAGACGATTGACGACCTCGTCGGCGCTGACGCGTCGCTGCTCGAGTGGCTTCAGCGCGACGAACATGAAGGCGCCATTCGACGAGCCCTGACCGCCCGTGAAGCCGACGGCGTTCTCGACTGCGGGATCCTTCTTGATGATTCCCTGCGCGCGTCTCAGGGCGGCGTTCATTTTCACGAACGAAGCGTCTTGTGGGCCCTGCATGCCTCCCATGATGACGCCCGTATCTTGAGTCGGGAAAAAGCCCTTGGGGACGCGCACGAGATAGAAGACGTTCAGACCCATCGTGAAGAAGAAGACGAGGAGAACGAGATAGGCGTGGTCACGCAGGATCCATTTGAGGCTCCGTCCGTACCCATTGGACAGAGCGTTGAACATCCTCTCGCTGAACTTGTAGAGACGACCGTGCTCGTCGGGCTTCGTCTGCTTGAGGATGAGTGAACAGAGCATCGGCGTCGTCGTCAGCGAGAGCACCATCGAGATGATGATCGCGACCGAGAGTGTGACGGCGAACTCCTGGAACAGGCGCCCAACGATTCCGCCCATGAGCAGAATCGGAATGAAGACGGCAATGAGCGAGGCCGTGATCGAGAGAACGGTGAAGCCGATCTCTTTGGCGCCTTTGAAGGCGGCCTCTTTCGGGTCCATTCCCTGTTCGAGATAGCGCGTGATGTTCTCCATCACGACGATTGCGTCGTCGATGACGAAGCCCGTGGAGATGGTGACGGCCATGAGTGACAGGTTGTCCAGCGAGTAGCCGAGCAAGTACATCACCGCGAACGTGCCGAGGAGGGACACGGGAACCGCGATTCCTGGGATGATCGTGGCACGCCAATCACGGAGAAAGATGAAGACGACGATGATGACGAGGAGAATCGAGATGATCAGCGTTCGCTCGACGTCGTGCAGCGACGCGCGGATCGTCGTGGTTCGATCGAGCACGATCTGGATGTGATGCGATGCGGGAATTGCCGCCTGCATCGCCGGCATCGCGGCCTTGATCTGGTCGACGGTCTCTATGACGTTGGCGCCTGGCTGCTTGAAGACGATCACCGTGACCGCAGCTTCGCCGTTGACGAATCCTCCGGAGCGCAGGTTCTCGGTGGCGTCGACCACGTCGGCGATCTCGTCGAGACGGATGGCCGCGCCGTTTTTGGTGCTGACGATGAGCGGTCGATAATCTGCCGCCTTGGCGAGCTGATCGTTGACGGTGATGTAGCTCGTCGTCTGCCCGTCGGCGATGCTTCCCGTCGGAGTGTGCGCATTCTGCGTCCGAAGGAATGTCGCGACGTCCGTGAGCTTCAGCCCGTAGTGCTCGAGCTGGAGAGGATTGATCTCTACACGCACGGCCGGCAGGGACGAGCCACCGACGTTCACCTGACCGACACCCGTCATCTGCGAGAGCTTCTGGACGAGCACCGTCGACGCCGAATCGTAGAGATCGCCGCGCGTCGCGGAGGTCGACGTCAATCCGAGGATGACGACCGGCGTATCGGCAGAGTTGACCTTGCGATACGTCGGATTCGCGGGGAGATTGGTGGGCAAATAGGTGCGTGCGGCACTGATGGCCGCCTGCACCTCGCGCGCGGCCGAGTTGATGTTGCGGCTGAGCTCGAACTGAAGCGAGATGCTGCACGTGCCCGTCCCGCTCTGCGACGTCATCTCGGTCACGCCCGCGATATGGCCGAGCTGGCGTTCGAGAGGCGTGGCGACGGCAGCCGCCATCACGTCTGGGCTCGCACCGGGCAGTGACGCGTTCACCGAGATTGTCGGAGAGTCGATCTGCGGGAGCGGCGATACGGGCAAGACATTGAAGGCCATGACGCCGGCGATCGCGATCGCGAACGTGAGGAGAATCGTCGCGATGGGCCTTTTGATGGCGGGAGCCGAGAGGTTCACGCGGTCGGCCCCTTCCACTTTTTGAAGCGAGCACTGATCGCGTCGAACCAGAGATAGATGACCGGTGTCGTGTAGAGCGTGAGCAGCTGACTCACGAGAAGGCCGCCCACCATCGCGATCCCGAGGGGCCTCCGCAGCTCGCTTCCGATGCCTTGGCCGAGGGCGAGCGGAAGCCCGCCGAAGAGAGCCGCGAGTGTCGTCATCATGATCGGGCGAAAGCGAAGCAGGCTCGCCGAATAGATCGCCTCCTCGGGTGTCTTCCCCTCGTCCCGCTCCGCTTGAAGTGCGAAGTCGACCATCATGATGCCGTTCTTCTTCACGATGCCGATGAGGAGGACGATGCCGATGATGCCGACGATGCCGAGATCTTGCCGACACACGAGCAACGCGAGCAGCGCGCCGACTCCCGCGGAAGGCAAGGTCGAGAGGATGGTCAGCGGATGAATGAAGCTCTCATAGAGCACGCCGAGGACGATGTAGACAGTGAGGAGCGCCGCAAGAACGAGCAGACCTTCGTTCGCGAGCGAGTTCTCGTAGGACGCTGCGGTGCCTTGAAATCGAGCTTGAAGATTGATCGGGAGCACGAGCGCCGCCTCGACGTCGTGAATCTTGTCGACGGCCTGACTAAGGTGGACACCGGGCGCGAGGTTGAACGAGATCGTAACGACCGGAAACTGCTCTTGGTGATTGATCGTGAGGGGCGTGAGCTTCGTCTCGAACTTCGAGAACGTGCCGAGAGGTATCGGTCGCGCCGCCGCTTGGGTGGTACTCGCGGCAGCGCCTCCGCCCGAGCCACCGCCCGTTGCATTCGCGAGCGCCGTCCCACCGGCAATGGCAGCCGACCCCGGATTGGCGCTCAGCGCAAATTGCCCTCCCGTCGTCGTTGTCGTCGTCGTACCCGTAGCTCCCGCCGCGCTCGTCGTCTTCAACTGCGAAGCGTTCGAGCCCGTCGCGAGCGAGGCCGACCTCGTTGCCGAGACACCGCTCGTTGCGCTCGCGGTGAGAAGCGTCGACGCCGCAGCCGTTCCGCCCCCACCACCACCCGCGCTTGCGGCTGCGGTCGAGGAAGTGCCCTGCAGATAGATTGAATCGAGCCCGCGCGGCGAGTCTTGGAACTGTGGTTCGACCTCGAGCACCACGTGATATTGATTCGTCTGCGTGTAGAGTGTTGCCACTTGGCGCTGACCGAACGCGTCGTAGAGCGTGTCGTCGATCGCTTGGGGTGTGATGCCGAGACGAGACGCGGTAACCCGATCGATCGTCAGCGCAACCGCGTTTCCCTTGGGTTGCTGATCGGTGACGACGTCTTCGAGCTCCGGGATCTTGCGCAGCTCGGCGACGACTTTGTCCGTCCACGCCTCGAGCTCCACCGAGTCCGAGTCTTGGAGCGTGTACTGGTATTGCGTGCGACTCACGCGATCTTCGACCGTGAGATCTTGCACGGGTTGCAAATAAGTCGTGATGCCGGGAACATTCGCAAGTGTTCCGCGAAGGCGTTGAATCACCTCGGTCGCGCTGTCGTCGCGGTCGGCGAGTGGCTTCAGGTTGATCTGCATGCGGCCGCTATTGAGCGTCGTGTTGACACCGTCGATCCCGACGAACGAAGAGAGTGACTCCACCGCTGGATCCGCGAGGGCGATGCGAGCGAGCGCTTGCTGGCGCATCGCCATCGCCTCGAAGCTCGTGGCTTCCGGCGACTGCGTGATCGCCTGGATGACCCCCGTGTCTTGCGTCGGGAAGAAGCCCTTCGGAATGTACCAGTAGAGAAAGCCCGCAGTAACGATGGTGCCGAGTGCGACGAAGAGCGTGGTCGTCCGATGACGAAGCACCCACGTGAGCGTGCGCCCGTAAAAGGCGATGACATTCTCGAAGATGCGTTCGGACCAACGATAGAAGCGGCCCTCTTTCTCTTTGGGCACGTGCTTCAACAGCCGTGAAGACATCATCGGTGTGAGCGTCAGCGAGACGAAGGCAGAGACGATAATCGTGACGGCCAACGTCACCGCGAATTCGCGAAAGAGGCGACCCGTGATGTCACTCATGAAGAGCAGCGGAATGAGCACGCCGATGAGCGAGACCGTGAGCGAGAGAATGGTGAAGCCGATCTCGGCAGAGCCTTTGAGAGCTGCCTCCATCGGCTTCATTCCCTCCTCGAGATAGCGGCTGATGTTCTCGATCATCACGATCGCGTCGTCGACGACGAATCCCGTCGAGATCGTGAGCGCCATCAACGTGAGGTTGTTGAGGCTGTACCCGAGCGCGTACATCGCGCCGAACGTGCCGACGAGGGATAGTGGGACGGCAACGGCGGGGATGACCGTGGCACGCCACGAGCGCAAGAAGACGAAGATGACGGCGACGACGAGACCGATCGTGAGCATGAGCTCGAACTCGACGTCCTCGACGGAGGCACGCACCGTCGTCGTGCGGTCGGTGAGGATCTGCACCTTCACCGCCGCGGGCAAGCTCGATTGAAGCTGCGGAAGAAGCGCTTTGACGGAGTCGACGACCTTGATCGTATTGGCGTTCGACTGGCGTTGGATGTTGACGAGGATGGCGGGGGTCTCGTTCATCCACGCAGCAAGCTTCGCGTTCTCGACGCCGTTCGTGGCCTTGGCGACATCGCGCAGAAAGACTGCGTTGCCATTGCGATACGCAATGACCACCTGCAGGTATTGATCGGCGCTCGTCAGCTGATCGTTTGCGTCGATGGTGTACGCCTGTTGCGCGCCGTTGAAGCTTCCCTTCGCTCCGTTGACACTCGAAGCCGTAATCGCCGTGCGAACTTGCTCGAGCGTGAGCCCGTAGGAAGCGAGCGCCGCCGGGTTCACTTGGATGCGCACCGCGGGTTTTTGTCCGCCCTGAATCGTGACGAGGCCGACACCGCTGAGCTGCGAGATCTTCGGCGCAAGGCGCGTATCTGCGAGATCTTGAATCTGCGAGAGCGATTTGCTCTCCGAGGTGAGCGCGAGCGTGAGGACGGGCGCGTCGGCAGGATTGGTTTTGCTATACGTTGGCGGGATCGGAAGGTCGGCTGGCAGATAGCTCGTCGCTGCATTGATCGCGGCTTGAACGTCTTGCTCGGCGATGTCGATGTCTTCGTTCAAGACGAACTGCAAGACGATGACGGAGGCGCCGCCCGAAGACGTCGACGTCATCTGCGCGAGGCCCTGGATCTGCCCGAACTGCTTTTCTAGGGGGCCCGTAACCGTGGCCGACATGACCTGCGGGCTCGCCCCCGGATAGAAGGTCTGAATCTGAATCGTCGGATAATTGACCTCGGGCAAGGCCGAGATCGGCAGCTGCATGTAGCTCACGCCGCCCAGCACCATGATCGCCACCATCATCAAGATCGTGGCCACTGGCCGCATGATGAAGAGGCGAGAGAGATTCATCGTGTGGGTGCTCTCGGTGAAGCCCCCGCGTCGGGATCTTGCGCATCGCGATTGGCGCCGCGCCCGCCACCCGCCGGCGCCACGGTGACTTTGGCGCCGTCCGCGAGACGATCGAAGTTGCTCGTCACGACCACCGCCCCCGTGTCGAGGCCTTCGATCGCGACGTCTTTCTGTTCGGCGTTCACGACCGTGATGTTTTGGAGCTTCACCTTGCCGTCGGCTCCGAGCACGTACACGAAGGCTTGTTGCCCGTTGTATTGAACCGCGATGGTCGGGATGAGCTTTACGTTCTCGAGCACGTCGACCTGAAGACGCGCGTTGACGAATTGATTCGGAAACAGCGCGGCGTCGTCGTTGGAGAAGAGGGCGCGGAGTCGCACCGTTCCCGTCGTCGTGTCGACTTGGTTGTCGAGCGTGAGGAGCTTGCCGGTCGCGAGCTTTTTGGACTGCGAGCGATCGTAGAGATCGACGACGAGTCCATCGGGCGTCTTGTTGAATCGATCTTGAACGTGCGGCACGTGATCTTCTGCGAGCGAAAAGACTGCAGTGATCGGAGCGAGCTGCGTGATCGTCGCGATCGTCGTGGAGCTTCCGGAAAAGACCGTGTTTCCGGGGTCGACCAAGCGCAGGCCGATGCGACCCGTGAGGGGGGCGACGATCCGATAGTAGCCGAGCTGAATCTTGTAATAGTTGACGAGGCCTTCGTCGTTCTGGACCGTCCCTTGCGACTGGCGAAGAGACGCTTCCTGATCAGAGACGGTTTGCTGCGCGAGTGCCTTCTCTGCGTACGCCTCTTGGTAGCGCTTCAGGTTGATGCCTGCCTGATCGCGCGTCGCGGTGTCACGCTTGAGCGAGCCCTCGGCCTGCTGGAGCTGCGCTTCCGTCGGGCCGCGATCGATCTCGACGAGAACGTCACCTTTCTTGACGATCTGCCCTTCGCGATAATTCACCGCGAGGACGCGACCCGTCACTTGGCTGTAGACGTTCACCGTTTGCTGCGGCGTCACGGTTCCAAGCGCATCGATGAAGATGGGCATCGTTCCCGTACGCACGGTCTCGGTCGTCACCGCCGTCGGACCGCCCGGCCCTCCGCGACCCATCGGCGTAGCCGGCTTCTTTGCGCGATGCAGAATCGGCAACAGCAGGGCTCCGACCACGAGCGCCACGACGAGCCAAGCGAGCCAGTGTCGTTTTTTCGGTGACTGCGGTTCAGGCTCCGCTGGCGGCGGCTGATGAAACGATCCGGGACTTGGATGCTCGGTCACTGAAAGGTCCAATGAAGAAAGATGAAGGAAACGATCGGCATGCTCTCTCTCGTCGCGCGGCGAAATGAAGCGCCGCTGCGAACCTTTTAGGGGCGATCTTGCGAGCGCAGAGGGAGCCTAATGGCTTTCGCAAAGACACGCGAGAACGCGGCGACGATAGGCGCTCGCGGAAACTTCTCGTCACCGAACAGCAGCGATTGGACATCGTCTGTCCACTTGTGCATCGGGCAGAAAGGCGCCCACGTACGACGTAGGCGTGCCCGCCGATGACTGCATCGAGTAGAACGACGCTCACGCATGAAAATTCTCGTCATCGGAGCATCGCAAGGAACGGGCGCGCTCGCGGTCAAAGCGGCGCTCGACAAGGGTCATGAAGTCACCGCCTTCGCGCGGAGTCCAGAAAAGCTCACGCTCGAGCACGCGAATTTGAAGAAGCTGAAGGGCGACTTCCATCAGTCCGCGTCGGTCAGTGCTGCAGTCGAAGGGCACGACGCCGTCATCATCACCGCGTCGGCGACGAGGCTCTCCGCATTCAAGGATAACCCGCACTACTTTTCGCAGGGCACCGGGTACGTCATCGACGCGATGAAGAAGTACGGCGTCAAGCGCCTCTCGGTTCTCAGCGCGCTGGGGACGGGAGAGAGTCGGGCGTTGCTCAATCCGATCGTCCGGCTGCTGCTCGTGAACTTCATCTTGAAGCTCGCGTTCGTCGATCACGAGCGACAGGAGGAGCAGCTCCGGCAGAGCGGTCTCGAATGGATCGTGGCGCGTCCGGGGCGCCTCACCAATGGGCCCGCGAAGCACGCTTACGTGAAGAAGACGGCGATCGAGTCCGTGCCATCGGCGATCTCGCGCGCAGACGTCGCAGACTTCCTCGTCACCGCCTGCGAGATTCCTGACTGGAACGGACGGGCCGTGCAACTCGGCGGCTAGCCAGCTCGAGCGTCGTCTCGCGCGGAAGGTGGACGACAAGGTAGGCATACACATGCATGTTGCATGCGTTTGCTTCTTGCTCACGACGTTCTTCTCCTCGACCATCTCGAGATGTCCAACCAACCACCGTTTGGCGGGAATCCTCCCGGCACTCCCCCCGGTTATCCGGCCCCACCCTCATCGAATCAAGGAGGTGCGCCGCAAGGACAGCAGCCGTTCCAGGCGCCGCAGCAAGGTTTCGGGCCTCCGCAGGGATATGGCACACCGCAAGGATACGGCGCACCACAAGGACACGGATCCCCACCGCAAGCGGCGCCGCAAGGATTTGGCGCTCCCCCGCAGGGCTATTCGCAACCGCAAGGGTACGGTGCACCGCAAGGGTATGGCGCGCCGCAAGGGTATGGCGCGCCGCAAGGGTATGGCGCGCCGCAAGGGTATGGCGCGCCGCAAGGATACGGGGCACCGCAAGGATACGGAAACGTGCCCGCGTTCGCGCAAGGTCCCTTCGCCAATGGATATGGCCCACCGTCGGCGATGACGCCTGGGCAACTCGGTCTCGGCGTGACCGCCATGAA
>JAHFDV010000001.1:16563-35002 GCA_023248815.1 Myxococcales bacterium | reverse complement strand
TCGGCACGATCGGCTCGGCGGTCGTCGGCGCCGGTCTCATTGGGTTGGCAGCAGCGGACAGCAAGGTAACGGAGCTCTTCTTCGTCGCCCCTCTCTTCTTCATTGCACCGATGATTCTCCAGTACGTCCTCATCTACAAAATGTGGGGCGCGATCCAGGATGGGCAGGCACGGACGACTCCCGACAAAGCGATCGGCTTCATGTTCATCCCCTTCTTCAACTACTTCTGGATCTTCCAGATTTGGCCGGGATACGCGACTGACTTCAACAACTTCGTCGATCGCCACCGCGTACAGACGCCCAAGCTCTCGCAGGGCCTGATTCTAGCGACGATGTTCATCCCGCTCGTCAACGTGTTCTTGGCGTGGATTCTCATCGGGCAGATCTGCGACGGCGTGAACGCGCTTCCACACACGCGAAAATGACGAAAACGCGTGTTCGGTGACGGGTGCCGACGCGCGAACTTCGCGAGACTGTCGCGCGCGCTACGCGAAGGTGTAACGCGCGCCGCGCAAGATGCGTGGCATGGCCCTCGTCCGCATCCTCGGCTCCAGATTTTCCATCGACATCGATTGCATCCTCCGGCGTGTGCCCGAGTCACTCCACGGCTCATCGTCTTCGCGCGATGACGTCCCGCACGAATCCGAAGAGATGGGGAACTCTCAGAGCGCGCCGATGGAGACGCGACTCTTGTCCTCACTCCTTTGGCATTGGCGGTAGACGGAGTCGGAGCGGCTTACGCCCGCAACGTCTTCAGCGCCGCAGTCCATTTCACGAGCGCGTCGAGCATTCCGTTCGCGCTCGCGTCCTGTGCCTCGGTCGCATTGAAGACGCCCTTTTCGTCGATGCTCTTCGTGAAGACTGGCACCATCACGGATTCGAGCAAGACCACCGACTTGAGCCCCGCCATCATCGGCTTCACCAGTTGCACGGCGCGTGTGCCGCCCGCCGGGCCGCCGTAACTCACGAAGCCGACGGGCTTGTGCGCCCACTCTTGTGAGAGATAGGTGAGCGCATTGATGAGCGACGGCGGCGGGCCGTGATTGTACTCGGGGGTCACGAAGACGAACGCATCGGCCGCGTCGACCTTCGCGCTCCAACGCTTCGTGTGCTCGTGCTCGTACTGCCGCAGACGCGGGTGCTGCGGCTCGTCGAACAACGGGAGGTTCTCTTCTTTGAGATCGGCGAGCTCCACCGCGAATCCTGCGTGAGCCTTCGCTCGCTCGAGAATCCACGTGGTGAGCGGAAATCCGGCGCGACTGGGGCGCGTGGAAACGGCGATGACGAGAAGCTTTGGCATCCAATTCTTCTCTCACATCGGCCGCGTGTTCGGCTTGCGCTTTTTTTTCGATTTCGCGCTTCGCCCGCGATCACTTCACGTCGTCGCGCGGCAACTTCAGTTCGAACGAGGTTCCCGCGGCGTCCGTCGAGGTCAACGCGAGCGTTCCACCATGCGCGTCGACGATGTGTTTCACGATGTAGAGACCGAGGCCCATGCTCCGATCGCTGCGGTCGGCGCTTCCGCGTTGCATCGCATGGAAAATGACGGGCATGATCTCGGGGCGTATGGCTGCGCCCTCGTTGTGAACCTCGAGGAACACGAAGTTCTCGTCGCTCCGTGTGCGAACGGTCACCGGTCGGTTTGGAGCACCGTGTTTGAGTGCGTTCGACACGATATTTCCCACGACCTGCGAGATGCGATCGGGGTCCCACTGTCCGCTCCCGTCACCCGAAGCCTCGATGCGGAGATCGCAGTCGGGGTGGGCGACTTGCAGCTCCTCTGTGACTTGGTTCACGACATCGTTGAGGTCGACCGACTGACGGTGAATGGGAATTCCGCTCCCGAGGCGGGCCTGCGTGAAGTCCAGAAGATCTCCCACCAATCGTTTGGCGCGCTCGGCACTCGAACGAATTCGCAGTGCGGTTCTCGTCGCTCGTTCACCGAGCTCATCGCCGTTCAAAAGAACGCCGACCCCAAGGAGGATCGCGCCGAGTGGATTTCTCAAGTCATGGCTCACGATGCCGATGAGCTTCTCTTCGAAGTCAGCGCGATCCCTCGTCTCGGCTTCGCTCCTCTTGCGGTTCGTGATGTCTCGGAAGACCACGACGGTCCCCCAAGCGGCGTTCTCTCCAATGGGAGCCGCACTCTCTTCGATGTGAATTCGCTGCCCGTCTTTGCGTACGAGGAGGATGCTGCTCGATGCAGAGCTCGCACCGGTCCCCCGGGCCACGTTCTCGAACGGGTCGATGCGCTCGAGGGTCTTGTCGTCGACGATGCTGAACACGTCGGCAAAAGGCTTGCCGACCGCTTCATCGAAGCCCCACCCCGTCAGCTGCTGCGCCGCGCGATTCGTGAAGGTGACCACGCCCTTCGCGTCGATGGCGATGACGGCGTCGCCAATGCTTTCGAGCGTCGTCGAGAACCACTCTTCGCGCGCGCGCAAAAGAGCTGCTTGCTGTCGTGTGCGTACGAGCGTCCGTGCACGCGCGAGGAGCTCTGCCTCGTCGTAGGGTTTTGCCACGTAGTCGTTCGCCCCCGCCGATAGCCCTTCCGCGAAGTCTTCTTTCGAACCTCGCGTCGTCAGCATCAAGATCGGGAGGAGAACCTCGTCGTACTTCTCTCTCAGAAAACGGCAGACCTCGAGACCAGACACGCCGGGCATCTGCCAGTCGAGGAGAATTAGGTCCGGCGACCTCCCGCCAGACATGGCTTCGAGCATCACTCCCCCCTCCTCGAAGACCTCGACGTCGTAGTCCGCAGACAAGAGCTTCGCGACACTCTCCGCTTCCAGTCGACTGTCATCGGCGATCCAGATCAGGCCTCTCCGCAGCACGATCTCTTCTGAGAGCCCACCGGCGTGCGCGTAGTGCGCGGATGCCTTCGTCCAGCCGCGTTCTCGCTCCGAGCCGGCTTCCGTTGCGTTAGAGCTTGCGTACGACTTCATCGGCCATCTCCTCGATTCTCGCTTCGCCGGAGGACAAACCAGCTTCGCGTACGGCCCGAGGCATGCCGTAGACGACGCAAGACCGCTCCGCTTCGTTGATTACTCGCCCCCCGGCTTCGATCAGCGCCTTCGCGCCGACGAGACCATCTTCACCCATGCCCGTTAGAACTACGCCGAGCGCCGAGGCGCCGTAGATCTGCGCAGCCGACCGAAAAAGTTCGTCTACTGAAGGACGGTAGAGCGCGTCTTCTGGGGTCGACGAAACACGCGCGAGAATCTTCTCGCCTCTTCGGACGAAGCCGAGATGCATTCCACCCTTCGCGAGGACGACGCGTCCAGGCACGATCTCGAGGCCGTCGCGAGCCTCCAGGACTTCCATCTTCGATACGGAGTCGAGACGGCGCGCCAAAGCTTCCGTGTAATCTGCAGGAATATGCAGCGCGATTGCCATCGCGATCGGCAGGTCGGCAGGGAGGTCCGTCAGCAAGCGCGTCAGCGCGTGAGGGCCTCCCGTCGAAGTTCCAACGACGACCATCTTCGTAGCGCCGCCCGTTCCCGGCGCCACGCTGGGTCGTTCGGATCCGCTTGTGATCCCTTTCGGCGCATAGCTCATGCGGGTCGCCGCAGCCGCTTCGATCACGGCGCGAGCTACGTCTGCGGAGAGCTCGTACAAGCGATCGGTCGCGAGCGCGGTGGGCTTGCGAACGAGAGTGACCGCGCCGAGCTGCAGCGCCTGCACCGCGATCTCGCTCTCCTCGTCCGAAGTAGTAATGACGACGACGCGGGCGCGCGACTTGCTCTCCTCGAGCTGACGCAACACTCCGATGCCGTCGAGATACGGCATCACGAGATCCAGCGTCACGACGTCCGGATCGAGCTCGGCAATCCTCTCGATTGCCTCGAGACCGTCTCCCGCGATACCCACGACCTCGATGGCTCGGTTACTTGAGAGCGCCTGGCGCAGCACCTTCCGCGCGAAGGCCGAGTCGTCGACGATCAGGACGCGAATACGCTTATCGTCCATGCGACTTCCGATAGAAAAATACCTGCTGGTTTTCTTCACAGGTGAGCGAGGAACCGAAGCGGAGAAGAGATTCTGAGACGCCTACGAAGAGCGCCCCTCCCGGCTTCAACTTGTTCGCTAGGTCGTCGATGACCTTGGCGGTCGTGGCATCGCTGAAATAGATGAGCACATTGCGGCACAAGATGACGTCGCATGGTCCGATCCCTTCGAAGCTTTCTCTCTCGCAGATGTTCACGCATCGCCACGTGATCGCATCGACGAGCTCCTTTGCAATGACGTACTCGGTCCCCTCGGCCCGAATCCAGCGGCTCACCATCGCCTCTTCGGAAGGAGCACGCAGGGAGCGGCGGCCGAAACGACCGCTCTTCGCTCGTGCGAGCACTCGGGGGCTGATATCGCTCGCGACGACTTCGACCTCGGCAAGCACGCCCTTCTCCGCGAGTAGCATGGCGAGCGTCAGCGGCTCTTCACCCGTCGAGGACGCCGCACACCAGACTCTCGGCCTCGTGCCGAGCTTCACGGCGGGAAGAAGGAACTGATCGACGATCACGCGAAGCGGCGGAAGCTCGCGAAAAAAGAAGGTCTCGTTCACGACGAGCGCATCGACGAGAGCCTCGATCTCGCTGGCGGCGGCTGCGTCGTATCGGAGAAAGTAATAGTAATCGAGAAGGGACTCGAAGCCCGCGTCTTGCGCGCGCCGCCCCACCTTGTCGAGGAACACGTCTTCTTCGGCTGGGCCGTAGCAAAGCCCGCAGCGTTCTTCGACGAGCGTTCTCAAGATCGAGAAGATTGGTCCGCGTGCTTGGCTCATTTATTCGCCGACGATCACTGCGCAAATTTGGCGAACCTGCGGGTCGAGGTCTTCGCGCGCGGCACGCTGGAGCAGGAGAACGGCTTTGGGCTGGCGGCTCGAGCCTAGCGCAACGGCGGCCGCCTTCCGTGCGGGGACCGACGTCATCTCCATCGCGCGCATCAACGCGTCGATGCTTTCTGCCGAGGCAAGTCGGGCGAGCGCAAATGCGAGATCGCCTGCGGTGTGGTCGTCCGCCGTTGCCAAAGCGGCAACGAGACCGGCGACCCGATGAGGATTGGCCGTCGAAAGCAGGCGATTCACGCGCTCCCGCTTCGCCGGATCTTTGTGCAATTCGACGAGCGCTTGGGTCGCCTCGAAGGAAGACTGTGCGGCGAGATAGCCGAGTGCCGCCGCGCTGACGTTTTCGTCCACGTCGTCGACCGAAGCGACGAGCACCGGGATCACCTTCGAATGAGAGACTTCCGAAAGCGCCGACAGCGCTACGAGTCGTGTCGAAGGATCTGCATTGGTCGCCGCGTCGACTAACACTTGAATCGCCTCGGGTCGTTTCGTCAAACCTAGTCCGATGAGCGCAGCTCGCTGCATGTCTGGATCTCGCCCGCTAGCCACACGATGAAGCGCGTCGAGCGCGACGTTGCCTTCGAGCTGGGCAAGCGCCTCGATTGCAGCAACGCGAACCTGTCCCGCGGGGTCTGCGAGGAGCTCGGCAAGACGGGCTGTAGAGCTTTCGACCTTGCGCCTCCCAAGAGCTTGCGCCGCATAGTACCGAACCCAAGGCGCGGTATCGCCCAGCGCGCCCTGGACGACGTCTGCGATCCGCGAATCTTCGAGCGCGCAGCGGCCGAGAGCGCGCATCGCAGCCGCTCTCGTCTGTTCGATGTCCGATTGGCTCGCGTCGATGATTGCATCGAGGGCCTCTTTTCGCTCGATGAGCGCCAGACCCGACAACGCGAGCTCTCGCACGCGTGGCTCCTCGTTTTTCAGTGCCGAAAGGAACGCGGGAAGAGTGTCTGGCGCGCCGAAGTACGCGAGAATTCTGAGCGCGCCCGTTCGCAGCGCGGCATCGTCACCTCCTGCAAACCGAACGGCGAGCTCTTTCGCTTCGGCACTGCCGAGGGATTGAATGGCTCCGGTCGCTGCTTGCACGACGCGCTGGCTCGGGTCGGCAAGAAGCGGAAACAATGCGCTCACGCTCGACGCCTCGCCCATGCGAGCCAACGCATCACACGCAAGGGCGCGAACGGTCGGGTCTGGGTCTCCGAGGCACGAGACGACTTCCGGTGCGAGGGCCGCTCTCGACGCGACGCGCAGAAGGGCTCGCCGGTGCTCGCTGTCTCCCTCCCGCAACGCCAGTTTTACCTCCTGGTCCGCTTCACTCCCCAAGCGCTTGAGGCCCGCGCTCGCGACCTCGCGGATGGGCGGCGCGAGATCGAGCATGGATCGCAATCCGCGCGCTGCGGACTCGCCACCAATCACGCTGAGAAGAAACGCAATCGCTCCCTGCTCTTCAGGCGTGGCCGTTGCCGTCGCACGAAGCAGTCTTTGAATCGCAGCGGGCGGAACGGCCGACTGCCGAAGTGAATCGGCGGGTGCTTCGTCGCTTCCGAAGCGTTCACGATGCACCGCATGCAAGTCCGCCAGGGCCACGGCTGCAACGCGCGACTGCGCCTCCCCTGGGTTGGAAAACAGACCCGCGAGGTGCACGACGGCCGAAGCCTCCCCGGATCGGCCGAGCGCGCGCGCCACTTCGAGTGTGTACATGGAGTTCGGGAGCAGAGCCGCAAGCGGAGCGATGGCACGTGGATCTCCACTTCGACCGAGAACGTCGATTGCTGGGAACACACGAAAGAAGTTGCCGCTCTCGACCGCTCCGATGAGCGTCTCGATCGCTTGTGAGCCGCCGATCCTCCCGAGCGCTTCGATGGCGGCGACTGCGACGTTGTCGTCGCCTTGCATGACGAGCGCTGCGAGCGTCGGGACCGCGTTTGGGCTTCGTCTTCGACCGAGGATTTGTGCGCCGTCCGCTGCCAACGCGGGGTCCGGATCATTCGCGAGTATTGCGACCTCGGAAAGGACGTCGGCCGAGCTCGCGACGAGGGCGTCCACTGCGGCAGCGATGCGCGCTTCGTCGTCGCGCCGTGCCCGAAGAAGAGCGCAGAGCGGAGCGACGGCTGGGGCCCCGCTCTCGCCGAGCAAGCGGACGACCTCGCGCCGGACCGCCCAGCTCGGATCGTTCAACATTTCCAGTGCCCCCGCGATGTCGGGAACGGCCCCCCGAAACAAATCGGCGAGCGCGACGATGCGCTGCTCCTCGGCGGCGGAGAGAGCGAGTTTGGGAGAATGCAGGCTCATCGGCGTGCGCTGCTGGCTTCGGATCCAAGGCGCGTGCGGGCGAGCGCGCCTTCGAGATCCTCGGAAATATGTTGTTGTTCGTCGAGTGATCCGACGACGTCGCGAAGGCCTTTTGCTTGGCCGGAAGCGGTGCTGCTCAGGTCCCGAACGGTGGTCGATTGCTCCGCGATCGCCTTCGCCGTCATTCGGGCGGAGCGCTTCATTCCATCTGCTTCTTTCGAGAGATCGCGAATGGCGCTCGCCTGTTCTTTCGCGCCCGTATTCAACGTCGACGCGAGGCGAGAGACTTCGCGTGCCGTCGACTCGAGCTGCTTGGCGACTTTTGCCTGCTCCGCCACCGATCGTGCGGTGTGCACGGCTTCCTTGCGAGCGTCTTCCATGGCGCGCGCGATCTCTCCGGCCCCTTTCGCCTGTTCTGCAAGACCGAGCACGGTCTCTTGGATGGAGGCCGTGAGCTCCCGCGTGGTTGCCGCCTCCCGGGAAAGCGAGCGCGTCTGTTCGCCGATCGACAAGGTCGTTTCGCGAGTGAGCGTCTGCATGCGCAGTGCGCTTGTCGCGAGCTCGGTCGCGCTCGCCGCCTGCTCATCCATTGCGTTCGATACTTTTCCGGCGGCGGTCGTGAGATCAGTGTTGGCTTTCACCAAGATCCGAAGAGCGCGGGCTTGCTCGGTCGTCGCGTCTTTCGTCTGGCGCGCCATTTGTCGCATTTCGACGGCGCCTTTCGCGAGCTGCGAGATCGCGTGCGTCTGCTCGGCTGCGGCGCGAGCGATCGTCTTTCCTTCGTCGCTGAGGCTCGCGATGCTCTTGCCGAGTGAGCCGACCGCTTCGGCTTGCTCCTGAGAGGCGCGCTCGATGAGCTTGACGGATTGGCTCACTTCTCCGACGCCGTCCAAAATCGCACCGAGCGCGCCGTTCGCTTCCTCCGCGAGGCGCGTGCCGTCGTCCGCAACTTTGAGACTCTCTTCGCTGGCCTGTGCAGCCTGCCGCGTGGTCGACTGAAGACCGCGGACGATCTTTGCGACATCGTTGCTCGCGGCAGCGGCCCTATCCGCCAGCGCACGAATTTCTTCGGCGACGACCGCGAAACCGCGACCGTGCTCTCCGGCGCGCGCGGCTTCGATGCTCGCATTCAAGGAGAGCAGGTTCGTGCGGTCGGCGATGAGGTTGATCGTTTGCACGATGTCGCCGATCTCTTCGACGCGCTTCTCCATCTCCTTCATCACCGCCGCAGACCCGTCGATCGAATCGCGAATGGTCATGAGCCCAGAGATCGATTTCTTGAGCGTGGCGCCACCTTCGCGCGCACTCGCCGACACGCGCGTCGTCGTCTCACCAGCCTGCTGCACCACGGAGAGAATTCGTTTCGTCGCCGTTTCGAGCTGGCTCGCAGCGCTGTTGCTTGCTCCGGACACGCTCGCGATCTGCTCTGCACTTTGGGACACGGCTTGCGCGGTGCGCGATGCCTGCTCGATTGCGGCCGCGTTCGAATCGACAGTCGCAGAATTTTTCTCGGCAGTTGCCGCGACCTCTTCGACCGATGCCGCGATTTCGCTCGCTGCGCTCGCGTTGTTGGAGGTGTTCACGTCGAGCGTCTTCGCCTGCTCGGCGACGCTCTTGACCGATCGCGCCATCTCTTCGGCCGTCGCGGAGGTCTCTTCGACGGCGCTTGCCATTTCGGCGGCGTCGCGGGCGACGGTGTCCAGCGCAGAGCTGATGCTACCGATGCCGCTCGCCAGCGTGGTGATTCGTTCGCCTGCTCGCTTCGAGTCCGTCGACAAGCGACCGATTCCTTTGGCCATCTCCTCGATCGTCACCGCGACCTCTTCGACGGCCGTCGCCGTCGACTGCCCACGCGTCGCGAGATCTGCGGCGGATGCGCTCGTCTCCGCAGCGGTCGCGGCGAGCTCTTCGCCAGACGCCGCGAGCTCGGAGACGTGAGACGCAATGTTCGTTACGGAACGCGTGAGCTCTTCGATGGTAGACGCGGAGCTCTCCGCGGACATCGCCACGTCTTCCCCGTTCTTTTTGGCGGCCTCGATCGAGGCGGTGAGCTCTGCCAAGCCCGTGGCCGTCGACTCTGCGCCAAACAGCGTGTCTTTCAGGGATCGCGAAGCGTCGGCCTGGGTCACTGCCAGATGCCGAATGAGCGCCAGCGGGCCACCCGACTTTTTCGACTTCGCTGGAATGCTCTTCTTCGGCGACGTCTCGACGCGCACGAGGGCACGGGAGGCGCTCGCACCATTCGCGGCGGACCGGGGGGCTTTACGTTTCTGCGCCATCTTTTCGCTCCTTCGGGATTCCATCCTGTCCAATCACTTTCTGAAAATCGATCTGCATGACGAGGCGCGTTCCTGCTTGCGCGACAGCGCTGACGAAGCCCGCGCTCTGCGTACCGATCGCACCTGGAGGCTTCTGGAAAGTCTCGGTGTCGAGGTTGATGACCTCTCGCGCCGAATCCGCCAAGAGTCCGACGACGCGGTCGCCATCGCGCACGACGAGCACGCGAGCGTCGAGGGTTCGCGCGATCGGCGGGAGTCCGAAGCGCGCGCGAAGATCGACGACGGGAATGACCTGGCCGCGGAGCTGAACGAGGCCAGCAACGTAAGACGCCGCCCCCGGCACCTCCGTAGCGCGCGAGAACGTTTCCATCTGCAGTACGTCCGATGCGGCGAGGACATATTCGGCTTCGCCGACTTTAAAAACGACGTGAAGCGCGTTCATGATGCGAGGCCCTGAAGAGTTGGTCGGTAGAGAAGCGACGGCAGGTCGAGAACGAGGGTCGGTTCACCGTCGCCGAGGTCCGTGCTTCCAGAGATGCCGCGAACGCGAACGAGGGGGTCACGCAAAGGACGCACCACGACCTCCTTTTGGCCGAGCATGTGGTCGACTTCGAAAGCGAAGGACTGCGTATCGCGACGTACGATGATCGCTTTCGGCGTGGGCGCTGGGCTGCTCTTCAGGCCGAGAAGTGCGTCTACGCGGTAGAGCGGAAGAGTCTGGCCGCGATGTCGAAGGAGTCGAACGGCGTTGCCATCCGCGCTCGGGTTGGGCGCTAGGACGATCGACCTCGAGCTCACCTCGATGAGATCCTCGACGGTGCTCACGGGGACGACGTACGTGTTTCCGCCGGCGCTGAACGAGAAGACGTCGAAGATCGTGACGCTCAACGGAACGAGCAACGTGAAGGTCGTGCCTTTTCCGCGCTCCGTTTGCATCGTGAGCTCGCCGCCGAGCTCCGCCTCGACGACGCGCTTCACGATGTCCATACCGAGACCGCGACCACTCGTGTGCGTCGCCTTGTCGAGCGTCGACAGGCCACTTCGCGTAATGAGCGCAAGAAGCTCGGCATCCGTTCGGGGCATCTCCGATTTCGCGCGGGCGGCGACGCGAGCGGCATCGACTCCTCGCCCGTCGTCCGAGATCACGAGAGCCAGCTGGGTCGCCGACTGGGTGCGGCAGGTCACTCGAATGTTTCCCTCTTCGGGTTTGCCCGCGGCCTTGCGTCCTTCCGGCGTCTCCAACGCGTGGTCGACGGCGTTTCGCAGGAGATGAACGATGACCGGAAAAAGCCGATCAACGACGGACTTGTCGAGCTCGCTCGTTCCCGCTTCGATCGTCAACCGCACGAGCTTGTTCGAGCTACGCGCGAGACCTCGGACGAGGAGCGGCGTGCGTTCGAGGAGCTCGGAGACCGGCACCATGCGAGCGCGCATGATCGCGGCTCGCAGATCTCGCAGCTGGCGACCATTCTCGAGGAGAAGATTCTTGAGCTCACGGGTGTTCGCGTGCTCTTCGTCGAGCTTCCACACGGCACGTTCGATTCGCCATCGCGAGACGACGAGTGAGGAAAGGCCGTCGAGCGCTTCGTCGAGGCGTTTGACCTCGACCCGGAGAACGTCTCCTTGGCGCGGCGAGCGCTCGAGATCATCGCCGCTGGCGTCGTTGGTCGCTTCCATCGCAACGGAGCTCGCCGCCGGCAGCGGGACGATCGAGCTCGCGATCGCGCGAACTTCCTCCGGGGTCGTCGCGCACGCCGCTGCGATCGCATCGTCATCGGCGCTCGTCACGAGAAGAAGGACGAACGCGACCTGTGCGGGGTTACCCGCCGCCCCGGGAATGCTGCGCGGGAGAACCTTCACGAGATCGCCGAGCTTGGTCAGCTCCGACCGCACCTTCGTGATGTTGAAACCTTCAGAGCTCAGTTTTTGGGAGGGAACGAACTCGACCCGCACGGCACGACGCCCGCCGCCCAAGCCCTGAAGGAGCTCTTCGCGCTCTCCCGCGGACAGCTTGGCGAGCGTCTCGTCGTCGAGGTCCAGCGTTCCCTTTTGGGAGGGCGGCCGTCCCTCGAACTGCAATTCGCCGAGCGCGTCGAGAAGCGCTTTGGGCGCGGCCGTCAGCGGCTCCCTCTTTGCGACCTGAGAGATTCGTTCTTCGATCGCACCCAAGCTCGCGACGACGATGTCGATCGCGCCTGCGGGAAGATCTCCGCCCGCTTTCGTAGCGGCGCGCAGCAACGTCTCCATCTCGTGCGTGAGCTGCACGATCGGCTCGGCGCCCACCATGGACGAAAGGCCCTTCAGCGTGTGGATCGATCGGAAGAGCTCACGCACCGACTTCGGACTGAGCTCGCTCCTTTGGATCGCCGCATGGATCGTTGTCAGACAAGAACGAGCGATGGCGAGGTGCTCTTCGGCCTCGGCGAGGTATCCGGTGAGAAACTCGGAGACATCGAGCCTTTGACTCATTGAGGTCGCGCGTGGCCTTGACCAAGAAGCGAGCGAACCTCCGCGAGCAAGCCTTCGGGAGTGAAGGGCTTCGTCATGAAGCGAGATGCGCCGGCAAGGAGTGCTTTCGATCGCGATCCTTCGTCCCCGCGCGTCGTGACGATGATGATCGGAAGGTCGCGCAACGTATCTTGCGAGCGCACGAATTCGACGACCTCGATGCCGCCAATGTCGGGCATGTTGAGGTCGAGCACGACCAGCGAAAAAGGTTTCAGCGAGAGGCGTTCGATGGCCTCCAAGCCGCTCGCCGCGTGTTCGAAGGTCAGCCCGACTTCTGCGCGAAGGCAAGCGACGATCATCTCGCGCATCACTTTGCTGTCGTCGACGACCAGAACTTCGGTCAATGGGGCCTCATGAGGGGGCCAAGCGTACCCCATCGAGGGAGTGATTTCGAAAAAGACGCGTCGTTTCGCCAGCGGAAACGCCGCCTCCGGAATGACGGAAATTCCTGGGGTTCGCTAAGTGCAGGGGGCGGTCGCCAACGCCAGCGTCAAAACCGCTCGCTGTCGTTCTGCGGCGCTTGCGGCCAAGCCTTCGAAGCTTGCCCGTTGATCGTCGTTCCGCCGAACGCAAAGCTCGGGACGAAGGAGAGCATGTCGGTCGGGAAAGGCAGGGCCGGTTTGCTGACCTGGTCGAGAGCGGTGATGTGATCAGGCGTCAGCTTCACCTCCAGCGCTCCCACGTTGTCGTCGAGCTGTTGCATCGTGCGTGCTCCGATGATCGTCGACGTCACACCCGGCCGACCTTGAACCCACGCGAGTGCGACGCGCGCGACGGTGGTCTCGAGCTCCTTCGCAATGCTCTCCAGGATGTCCAAAATATCGAAGGTGCGGTCGTCGAGGAAGCTCGTGACGCGCGCGCCGCGATTGGCTTCGTGCTTTCCCTTGTCGGCCCGCTTGTACTTGCCGCTGAGCGCGCCGCCACGAAGTGGTCCCCAAGGAGTGATACCGATGCCGAGCTCCTGCGCCATGGGCGTGAGCTCTCCTTCGACCGTGCGCTGAAGGAGTGAGTACTCGATCTGAATCGCGACGAGCGGTGACCATCCGCGAATGAGCGCCATCGTCTGCGCCTGCGCGACCTTCCACGCGGGCGTGTCGCTGAAGCCGAGGTAGCGAACCTTGCCTTGCTCGACGAGCGTATCGAGGGCGCGCATCGTCTCCTCGATGGGTGTCGTCTTGTCCCAAGCGTGGAGCCAATAGAGATCGATGTAATCGGTCTTGAGACGACGGAGCGACTCTTCGCATTGCGAGATGATCGCTTTGCGATTCGAGCCACCGCCGTTCGGATCGCCCATGAACATGTTGGTCACGAACTTCGTCGCGAGGACGATGCGATCACGCTTCTTGCGGTCGTGCGCAAGGTGATCGCCGATGATCACTTCAGAGTGCCCCTTCGTATATCCATTCGCGGTGTCGATGAAGTTGCCGCCGCGATCGACGTACGCGTCGAGAATGCGCTTCGCCTCCTCGGGCTCTGATCCCCAGCCCCATTCTTTGCCGAAAGTCATCGCGCCGAGACAAAGGGGGCTGACGCGAAGTCCAGAGTGACCAATCGTGACGTAGTGAGCGAGCGACATGGGGAAGATGGTAGCTCACTCGAAGCGCATGAAGAACGCGTCGAACGCGTCTTGGTCCGGGATGTGAAACCAGCGTTCGATCTGCTGGCCGTTCTCGAATCGGAGGATTGAGGTCGTCTCGAACTTCTTCGTCTCGCCACCCTTCGTCGCACCAAACCACTGAAGTGCTACGACGTGATGCTCGGTTCCCGAGATGTGACGGTCTTCCAGGACGAAGGTCTTACCCGTGCGCGTGAAGATCTCCTGAAGGAACGCGAGCAGCGCACCGCGACCCTGCACGGTTCTCGCGAGCCAGCTCTTTCCCGGGAAGTGCCAGACCACGAATTCGTGGATCGTATCGGCGATGGTGTCGAGATCGCGCTCGCGAAAGGCACGCGCCGTGCGCTGATACACGAGTGCATCGGGGTGGGCCGCGCGCGAGGGACCGACGATCAACGTGCGCACCGGAGTTCGTGTTTCACGCAGATCACCTCACCACGAATCGCGGGGCCGCAGAAGATGCATCACGCTCCCGAACCGTCGACGCTTGGATGGCCAAACGCGCACAATCCGCTACCGTTCAGGTGTGACCCGATGCGCGATTCTTCTGACGGCAATCTTGACCGCATGCAGCGACTCTCCTTCGTCGATGCTCTCGGGTGACGCGGGATCATCTACCGACGTGACGTCGCCAGGAATCGACTCGGGCGCCGACGCGAATACTTCCACGGAAGCTGGCGCGTGGTCCTTCCGAACCTCCATCATCACCGAAGAGCACCGGGCGATCCCGGGCGTGATGTTCGGCGGGTGGGGGCCGCACCTCGGCCATCTCGTCCGCACGGCAAAGGCGCTCTACTGGGTCGACGACGCGTGCGCGGTCGGAAATTGCAACGTCGACGCCGACACACGCCTCGACTACTGGCGCATCGATGCGAATGCGGTGACGCGCGTTGGCTCGGTCTCCCTGCCCGGCGGGATTCAACAGAACACGGGTACGGTCGCCAACGCCGATACGATCTATACCTATGGCGTCGGGATCACCGCGCACGACCTCGTCGAATGCAGCTATTCCCCCGACAAGACCGGCTCGTCCGACGGAGGGGGCGGTCCCGAGTGCCACACGCTTCAATTGGACGTCGGCGCGGCGGCGAACTACGTGGGGGCCGCCATCCATCCCGGCGGAGCTCGACTCGTTTGGCTCACCAATGTCGTCGATGGTGGAGGCGGTTCCTTCCGTTGGTACGTAAACTACGGCAGCGGTTGGAATGGCCCGCGCACCGGGGGTATCGGCGGTTACAACGATGCATCTTACATCAATGCAGGATTCATCGATCGTGCGAGCCCGGGACGATTCATCGTCTTCGCCGAGCTCGTGAGTGGCTTCGCTCCGAACTGGACGTTCTCGGGTGGCAGTGGCGAGGGCAATCTTGCGACGGCCAACGCCGTGACGTTCGCTCTCGCGCCTTCGCTCCCGAACGACCCGACGATCACGACCTCCGATCTTTTCGTCGACCCAGACACGGGAGACATCCACGTGCTCGCTCGCGCCAAGTCGACGGCCCTCGTCTACCTTCGTCGCGCAGCCGGGAGCACGACCTTCTCCGTACCGGTCCTCGTCGATCCATCGACTGTCGCTGGACGTTTCTGTTTCGCTAGGGGGCGCCTGTTCATCGCGCACGGCACGAACGGAAAAGGCTTCGTGATTCGTGAGATCGAACGCACGGGCGCACTCGACCTCGGAAAACACTCGGCGATCGACGTTCCGCTCCCGGCAGGCTTCGAGAAGATCGTCGGCGCGTATCCCGAGGCGAGCACCTATCAAACGACGGCAACGGGCGGGATCAATCTCGCTCTCGTCGCAGCCGGCCACGAGAACACGGCACTCGGTATCTTCGCGACGCCGCCGTAAGAACGGTCTTCAGCGACTCGCAACGTCGAGTGATAAGCTACGCGAATGGTCAAACGCGACGAGTTGATGCGGTTCGGTGTAGCGATGGAGGCGTCACTCTTGACCTCGTTCGATGCCCTCGTGGAAGAACGTGACAGCACGCGTTCCAAGCTACTGCGCGATCTCGCGAGGGGCGAGGTGGCGCGCGCGGCCATTGCCGTAGGCGCCGATGCCGTTGCGACGGTGACCATCGTCTACGATCATCGCGTGCGCGATCTCACCGCGAGGCTGGCCGAGCTCCAGCATGCCTTGGGTCGAAAAGTTCGCTCGTCGATGCACGTGTCGCTCGATCAAGTGCACAGCCTCGATGTCATCGTCCTCGAAGGGCCCGGTGACGAGCTCAAGCACTTCGCCGATCAGGTCATTGCGACGCGCGGCGTGAAGCACGGCGCACTCGATATCCTCGCGGCGGGAACCAAGTCGAAGAACGGCCTTCACGTGCATCTTCACGAGCACGATCACGAAGGTGAGCATCACCACGACCACTACGAACACGGCGACGATCACCACCACGACCACCATCACCACGACGGCGCGCATACGCACACGCATGCGCCCCACCCCTCGACGACGAAGCCGTCGCGGACGGGATCGTCGTCGACGAAGACGAGGGTCAAAAAAAGCAGAAAGGGCCCTGGGCGCTGAAGGCAGCGTTAGGACGCACCGCGCACTTCCACCGCGTTATTTGTATTCGTCGCAGGGGTTCGTGACGCCCGCGGGAACGGGATCGATGCGCTTGATGGTGCACTCCCCTTCTCCGCGATAGTGACCAATCGTGCGCGCGAGTGAGATCACGAAGTCGCCGATCGTCGCGCCCGGCAGACCACTTGTATTGTACACAGCCGGATCGATCTGCGATTTGCAGAGCTCTTGCAGCGTGACTTCTCCGTCGCCGTTTCCGAGGGGCGCGTCGTCGGCGGCAGCTTTTTCATCGAAGCGAAGGAGCGTCGGCTTCGCGTTGTCGCCCGACTGCAGGCTGTCGTAATAGAGATGGTCGCCGTGGGTCGTGAGCTCACTCACGTCGGTCTGGTTGTCCGTGATGACGACGCCTTCGGTCGAGATGCCGTTTTCTTCCGCCGCGTGGCAGTCTTGGTACTTCGTTTGCGTCTTGAAGCCCCAGTGGAACGTCTTCGTGATCGTCTTCGTTGCGTCCGCGGGGTCGGGCTTCGTCGCCGTACCTTCGGCGTAAAACGAATAGCCGTTGTCGACCATCATCGTGAGGTCGGCGGGATCGCCGGCAACCACGACGGCATCCGGCACGGCCGTTTTGATTTCGTAGCTCACCCGCGTGTAAGCCTTGGCCGCGAGACTCGGAAAGGTCACGAGTTCTTTGATGCCGACCTTCACGTTGTCGACGAAGCGAGATTTGTCGAGCGTGGCGACGACATTGCCGGCCGCATCGGCGATCGTGATGGCGTGATAATTCACTAGAAATTTCGAGTATTTCACCGACCACCCGTCGACGAAGCCATCGGTTCCATTGGTCGCCGGGATTCCCTCTTCGATGTACTCCTCGCCCCACGTCGTGAACTTCTCCGTGCCGGCGCCGACGTCCGTGGGATCACTGCAGGCTGCGCAGATCGCCAGCGCAGCGAGACCGAGCGCGACGGGTCCGCGCGCCGAATGAGGCTTCTGAACGAGCATGATTGGCGTCTCCGAAATCGAGGGTGGAAAGATCATTTGGAATAAGAAAAGTGGTAGGCGCTGAGCTGCGTCACGCCCTGTGAGAAGCCGGCGTTGCGTGCTTCCCTCGGAGCGTCGGCCGTCCCCGGATCCATCTTCGAGAAGTCGACGAGGTTCAACCAGATGGTTGGCTTAATCTCGACGTTCACGGAGCCGCTCTCCGTGACGCTCGTCTCGTCGAGCACGCAGCCATCGACGGCACCGTTGTTGATGCTCCCCGAGATGTCCGCGTAGTCGGCGACGAGGCGAAAGAAGACGGGCGTGGGCGTCGTTCCGTCGTGCTTCGTCGCTCGGCCCTCGGCGATCGCGACGTGCCCTGCGAGCATAGGATCGGTAGGTGCGACTTGCGGGATGACGAATCGCCCCGATCGATAGACCCCCGTGACTCCGTCACCTGCGGGAAGAGATGGTGGTGGCGCGAAGAGATCAATTGTCGTCGCCTCGGCGAAGATCACTTGTCCGAGCGCCGTTCCTGCTTGGTAGTGCCCAGGGTGCGCCCAGGCGCTCTTCATGAAGAGGTCTTCGAACCGCTCTCCCCATGAGCGTCGGCGCGGTGCGAGCATCGCCGTCGGCGGTGGGCCATCGAAGTAGTAGAAACCCGAGCTCGCGATGGCGGCCTTCGTCAAGATGACGTCCCAACCGAACCCCGTGGTGAACGTCGTCTTGGTGACAGCCTCGCCGGACGCGCTCGTTTTGAGAACGATGCGTTTTCCCGTGGTCGCGTCTCCGGAGTCGGAACACGAGGCGAGGAAGAGCGACGCGAATGTGGCGATTGGAGTGAAACGCGCAAACGTTGAACGCATGGACAATCTCCTAGAAAACGAGCTCAAAGAAGCACCTCCTCAGAGGAATACAGAAAGCGTCGCCATCACCGTGCGCGGCGGGCCGACCGTCACGTGGCGTTCGGGAACGAGCGCTGCGTTGGCGCCTCGCGTGAAGTTCGAAGCGAACGTGTACTGGCCGTCGTACCAGTCGCTATTCAAGAGATTGAATGCGGAGAGGCCGACCTGCACCTCTTGAAGGCGAACGCTCGCGAGCGCATCTAGAAGAAAATATCCCTGCCCTACTTCGCCGTAAGGAAGAGGGCGACGCGCGATCCCCGTACCGCCGAGACCAAGACGCCCCGTGAGCTTGCGCCCCCAAAGATGGCCGATCACCGGCGTCCACGCCGCATCCATTCGCACGACGAGCTGCGGTGCGTAGGGCAAGAGATCGCCGGCGGCATATCCGCCGTCCGTGTTCGTGAAGACGGCGCGCGTGTAGGTCACGCTCGCGGCGGCATCGAACCAAGCGGTTGGATGTGCGGCCATTTCCATCGCGACGCCCGTGCG
>JAHFDV010000001.1:0-16553 GCA_023248815.1 Myxococcales bacterium | reverse complement strand
GGTTGCGCGCTGTCGCTTGGTCGAATGCGAGATCGTCCGAGAGTGACGTGCGGAAGAGAGACGCTGTCGTGCGCAACTTCGGAGTCTGATAGCGAAGCCCGGCTTCGTAGCTCTGCACGGTCGTGAAAGGCGCGTTTTGCCCTTCCTGAAGGCTCCGTGCTTGCGGCGAGCGAAACCCGTCGCCGTAGCTCACGACCGCGCGAAGATCGTGGGCGATCGCGAACTCGACGGTGCCTTTCTTTCCGAGGTGGGCGCCTTGTGCCGAGCGGCGCTCTCCCTGCCCTTGCCCGCCGTCGTCTTCGGTCACGTAGGCGAGGCCGTCCATTCTCAGGCCCGCGCGCAACGTCAGCCGCGAGATCGGATGAACCGCGAGGTCGAAGTATCCGGCGACGTCCGTCGCGAAGATCTTCGCTCCGACCTCGTCGAGCGTGACAGCGCCCGTATCGATTGCGAGCTTGCGCTGCGACTGATCGATACGATCGGCGCGCGCGGAGAGGCCCGCTTCGATCGTGTCGCGCTCGGAAAAAATACGAAACTTGCGTTGATACGAACCGTTCAGGCCAAACGTCAGCGCATCGTTCACTTGCTGCTCGGAGTTGCCTTTCGCGGCCGCTGCATTCGCGAGCGCGACCTCTGCGGCAGTGCCGGAAAAAGGTGTCACGAGGTATCCCGTGTAGTTCTGACGGAGGCGCATCGAGCGCAAGATGAAATACGGGGCGACCGACCAGCGCGAAGACTTCTCCTTCTTCGAAAGATCGATCACGATTTGCGATCGCCCCGAGTCGCCACCCTGGTGCTCGTCATACGAACCGAAGCGATGGATGCGTCCACGCTCGATGTCGCTCTCGCGCAATACGCCCGCCGAGTCGAACCTCGCCGCGTAGGTCGACGCCATGATGCGCGCCGTCGCTTCGCCAATCTTGATCTCGTGCTGGGCCACCAGCGACATGCGGCGCGCCGCGCGCGATGGGCCGAAACCATCCGTTGAATAGAGCTCGAAGGACGCGAAGGACGCCTCGGGTGCCTCTTTGGGGTGATACGCGAGAAAATACCGACGCGATCCGAACTGTCCAACGGTGACCTTGCTCGTCACGCCAGGCTCGTCGTACCCGAGATCCAGCCAGAGGCTTCCCGCGACGGAGAAGTCGCCCTGTCGCGGATCGTAGGTTCCCGGAGCAGAGCGAATCTGCCGCACGACTTCTGGCGGCAAGAAGTTCAGATCGGCATAGCCCTGCCCGTGAATGTTCGAGACGTCGTTGACCGGAGCTCCCCCCGCCCAGATCTCGAGATCTTGACCATGAACGGCATCGAAGCCGCGAAAAAAGATCTGATGCGCCGCCCCTTCACCACTGTGCTGAGAGAGCGCGACTCCGGGGACGGTGAGCAGAAGATCACTCGCGGTGCGGTGAGGGGCCGATTCGAGCGTGCGACGGTCCTGCGTGATGTCGCTCGCGCTGCGCGAAGCGGGCGGCGCCTTTTTACCAGCGACGGAAACCTCGTCTGGAGTCGCGGAGGGCGCGGGTGATGGCGAGGGTTCGGGTTGCAAAGAGAGATCGCGCGGCGTCGACTCTCGAAACGGAGGAGTCGCTGTCGTCGCCGTCTGCGCGTGCAACGGGTCGGCAATCGTCGTCCCCGAGACGAGAACGGCAGCGCAAAACAGTCTTCTTTTGCGCGCCATTTCCACGGTCGAAAGTGAATAGCACGATTCTATAAATTAGTGACACGATCTCCTCGGGCCATTCCCGACCTGAGCTTGAAGGCCACTAGGAGCTTGAGCGCGCGACGCTCAGGCTGCGTTCCCAAACCAGCGTGCGATGGCTCGCGCAAGACGTTCGTCGTCGCTTCCCTTGCCCTCGTCGCTCGCCCACGCAACGAATCCATCTGGTCGCACGAGCACGGCACGTAGGCCGAGGCGGTCTTTCACCTCGCTCGCGACGAGCTTCACGCGATCGCCCCAACGACCGTCTAGGGCGCTTGAAGAAGGCGACCCCTCGAAGTCGAGGAGCAGCCCTTTGCCCGTTCGGAGAAGCGCGCCGACTCTCGTACCGTCTTCGAGCTCGAAGTCGGGGCAGCTGCGTCCGACGAGCGGATGCGTTTCACCGAGACCTTCTTCCTCGATGTCATAACGGAGAGACACTCCCCAGAGGCGCTCGACGAAGTACGTCGCGCCGTCACGCGTGTCGATGAGATCTCGAATGATCGCTCCGAGCGCGCTCGCTCCTGGATTTGGCTTCATCAGAGCAACCTGCGCGCGCGTCCAATCGAGAATGCGCGCGCCCACCGGATGCCGCTCGGCGGTATAGCTGTCGAGCAAGTGTGGGGGCGCATCGCCGCGGAGAGTGCTCGCGAGCTTCCACCCCAGGTTCATCGCGTCTCCGAGACCGAGATTGAGACCTTGTCCGCCGAGCGGTGAATGGATGTGCGCGGCATCTCCCGCGAGGAGCACACGTCCTTTGCGGTAGGTCGTCGCTTGCATCGAGCGGTCGGTCCAGGTCGACGCGAGGGTCAGCGCGCGCAGCGTCACGTCCGTGCAAGACACGCGGCGGAGGACGGTTTGCACGTGCTCTAGCGTGATCGGCGCCGTTCGATGAAACGCGCCGCCGTCGAAGTCGGCGAACCCGAGAGTGCCCGGCTGCCATTGCGTGTACATTCCAGCTTTCGTCCAGTGACGCCCCATCAGGAGCGGATTCGGTCCCTCGACTTCGACCTGGACCGAGTAGCCCGTGAACTCGGGGGCCGTTCCTTCGAACGCGAAGCCGCCTTTCTTTCGCACGGTGCTCCGTCCACCGTCGCAACCCACGAGAAAGCGCGCTCGGAACTGCGCTTCGCCCGCGCGCACGACCACTTCATCGCTCGTAGTCTCGAAGCCGTCGACGCCTTGACCGCGTCGAATCTCGACGCCGAGCGACACTGCGCGTGCGTCGAGGACGCGTTCGAGATGATCCATCTCGCTTCCCAGCTGGAGATCGGCGGGACCGGGGAGTCGGTAGATCCAACGCGATGGGTCGATGTTGCTCGCGTCGATTTGCATCCCGGCGAAGTGACCGACGGGACCGCGACGCTCGGCTCCGCCCCCCGCACCAAGGCGGGTCGGTTGGCCCGGACCTCCTTGCGCTCGAGGCTGATCGGCCACCTGTTCCAAGAGACCTCGCCGATAGAACGCTTCGACGCTGGGCCCCCAGAGCCCGCGCATTCCGAAGGGAAGACGCTTGAGCGGCGATTGCGGATCCTGGAGGGGTTCGAGCACGAGGACAGAGAGGCCCGCGAGCCCGAGCTCACAGGCGAGAAAGAGACCGACGGGACCGGCCCCGGCAATGATGACGTCATAGGCCGAGTTCGCTGTTTTCTCGCGACGTCGCGGTTGGAAAGATTGGTTCACTCCTCGAGTCTGACAAAACTTAGACCGAGTACAAGTTAAACTTGTACCAAGTCTAATATTTTGGTGATGTGATGGTGTCGTGAAACAGAGTGAAGGGCTTCGCGATCGGAAGAAGCGCGAGACGCAAGCGCATATCTTGGCCGTCGCCACGAGGCTTTTTCTCGTCCACGGCTTCGATCAGGTGACGATCGCGGAGATCGCGGCGGCGGCCAACGTCGCAAAAATGACCGTCTTCAACTACTTCGCGCGCAAAGAAGATCTCTACTTCGATCGCTTGGACGAGAGCATCGCGCGAATCAAGGGCGCGCTGGATGCTCGCAAGCGCAGCGTGTCACCCGTTCGAGCGATTCAGCGTCTAGCGCACGACCTCCTCGACGAGCACCATCCGTTTGCGGCACTGGCACCGAGCCGCGTCGCATTCTGGCAGCTCGTAGAAGAGAGTCCGGCGCTTCTGGCACGCGCGAGAGAGATCGCGGAGGAGCTGAGCGCAGTCCTCGCGAATCAGCTCGCAGCATCCGTTGGGAAAGAGCCGGACGGAGTGGCGTGGCTTCTCGCGCGATCGATCGTCGTCACTTGGCAGAGTGCCTATGCAGAGTCGTTGCGCGCACAGCGGTCGAATCAATCGAAAGCGAAAGTGCGCGCCGCATTCGTCGACCTCGTCGATCGTGGCTTCGACATGATCGCGTATGCCGCTCGCGGGACCCCGTATCGAGACTGAGACTCGTGCGGAGCCTCAGCGACGCCGATAGACTCTCACGGTATCCGGATACCATAGACAACAGGCGCGATAGCCGGTCGGCATTTCGCGATCGAGGACGTAATCGGAGCCGAGCCATTGAGGCACCCAACCCTCGATATCGTATCCCCCGTACGTGACGACCCATGGCGCGCCGCTCTCGAGCAAGCCGTTCGGCATGTCCCCCGGAACGTGTCCGCGCTCCGTGGCATCGAAGTAGGCGACGAGCGAAAACTGAAAATCCGTTTTCCCGTCGTGAATGGCGACGAAAGGAAACATCGGAAAGATCACGTTTCCAGGGAGTCCGCGAATCACTTCGTGAAGGCGTTCCACCTCCCGACGATCGTGAGCGCTCGGGACGAACGAGTCGGCGATGAGCGGCGATCCGAAGTGCGACGGCATGTAGGCTGCGAGCACGGCCGCAAAGGCGACCCCACCTACGACGTCTCTCCAATCGTGCCGGCGCTCTCGCAGGAGATCGGCGAGGGGCAAGAGCGCGACGAATGTTCCGAGCACCGCCACGCTGATGAGGTTATTACGCGCCCCGCCTTCCGCGAGGATCGGCAGCGCGCAGGCAGGGATCGCTGCGCCCCACATCGCGAGCCATACCTTCGTCGTCGTCGTCAGCGTTCGTTTGAGGGCCGCCACGATCGCAAACACGGGAACCAAAGGGAGCCATGGACTCGCGCGCCAAGAATCCAGCATGCCGGTCGGAAGGTGGTCCGCGACCAGACGGTGCCCACGCATGACGAGCATCCATTTCAAGAACCAGCCGTGCGTCGCGACCTCGAGGCCGACGAGTGCAGTGACGCAAAGCGATCCGAAGAGCAGCGCCATGCGCACGGCCTCGCGAAAGTTGCGAAACGCGAGGGCGACGAGAGCTGCCACTGCAAAGAAGACGTTGTTCTGCTTCGTATAGACGGAGAGAGCGAGAATGAACGCGAGTCCACATCGGTAGCGCCAACTGCCACGAACGATCCCGTCGGTCGTGACGAGATACCCGCTCGCCACGACGAACGCGAAAGCGAGCGTGTCGACTCGCGCCATGTCGAGGTGACCGAGGAGTGCAGGATAGGCAATCGCGGAGCTCGCGCAGGCAACAGCCATGAACGCCCAACGAAGCGGCTTCTTCGGAACCTGGCGCCACATCGTCTTCGTGAAGAGCACGCCAATCATCGCGAGGCTCGCGATCGACACGAGTCGTCCAACCCAAAACTCGAACCCGAAGATCGAGCCGAGGATTGCCATCAGCGCTGGATGCACGGGAGGATACGGAGCAGCCATGAAGCCGTGATCGACGGGCCCGTAGAGCGGCAGACCATGGGCAAGCCGAAACCCTTGCAACATTTGCGCGCCCTCGAGCCAGTCGTAGTCGAAGGGAAATGTCATCCGACGGAGAACCGTCTGCGTGAGGATCACGACGTGCGCGATTCCGAGCGCAGTCACGACGAGAGCCACCCCCTTGCCCGCGCGTCGAACGCCCTTACGTACGCCATTTTTTCGCTCTGCCGCTTCCATCGCCCTCGTGCGGCGACGCTAACATGTGAGGCGGCAATCGTGCCGCCAGCGAGGAGTGCGCGTCAACCGAACAGTAACGGCAGTCGGGCGCTAGAAAGCGTCCGAGCTCACTGGTGGTGCTCCCCGAAGCGTAAGTGCGTCGCTCCGAACGACCGCGGATGGATTCTCTCTCGAATGCCCGGTAGACAATTGAGATGCACGTTCTCGGAAGCAAGGCTCACGGAGCTCGTCTCGAACGCATTCTTGGTTCGCCGCGGTTCAAAGACGGCGTCTTTCACAACACCTTGGGCGTGAAGCAGGGGCTCAAGAAGGGAACCGGCGTGGCGACGATGCGCGAGTTCATGTTCGGCGGAAAACGTCGCGTCCCGACAGGGGCCTTCCCCATCGTGAATCCTCTCGAACAATGGCAGCGTCCGGTCGACAGCGGCCTGCGCGCCACGTGGCTCGGTCACTCGACCGTGCTCCTCGAGATCGACGGCATGCGCGTGCTCACCGATCCGGTGTGGGGAGAGCGTGTGTCGCCCGTGGCCTTCGCCGGGCCCAAGCGATTCCATCCTGCGCCGGTGAGCATCGATGCACTTCCTCCGCTCGATGCGATCGTCGTCTCGCACGATCACTATGATCATCTCGACTACCCGACGATTCTCCAGTTCGCATCGCACGACGTTCCGTTCATCACGTCACTCGGCGTGGGCGCGCATCTCGAAGCATGGGGAGTGCCAGCCGATCGAATCTTCGAGCTCGATTGGTGGGAGTCGCATTCGATCGGCGGGCTCACTTTCACCGCTGCGCCCTCTCAACATTTTTCAGGTCGTGGCGTTGCCGATCGAAATCGTACGGCGTGGTCTTCGATCGCGATCCGTGGTCCGCACCATGCCGTTTTCTTCAGCGGCGATACGGGCCTGACCGACGAGTACAGCGAAATCCGGAGACGACTTGGACCGTTCGATCTCGTCATGCTCGAGGTCGGCGCGTGGCACCCTTCCTGGGGAGACATTCATCTCGGTCCCGAGAACGCATTGAGAGCGCACGAGCTCTTGGGTGGTGGCGCATTCCTGCCCGTACACTGGGGCACGTTCAACCTTGCCATTCACGCGTGGGACGAACCGGCCGAGCAACTCGTGAAGCTCGCTAGGTCGAGTTCGCCACTCGTGATGCCGCGTCTCGGGCAGCCGATCGAGCCCCACCATGTCCAATCGATCGACCCGTGGTGGCGTGAGGTCGAGGAAAAAGAGACGGAGCCAGCGCCCATCGAGGCCGTGACCGAACCCGTCGACTGAGCGGCAGCATTCCGTCGCGCCTCGTCGCGAAGCTCAGAAAACGAAAAGACCCTGGGGAAGCCCCGAGGTCTCTTCGTGAAAAGGGGAATCGGTCCCCCTCGATCTCTCTCGAGATCAGCGCTTGGGACGGCGGCGCGCTAGAAGCACAACACCGCCTAGCATCGAGAGGCTCGCAGCGAAGCGACCGCCTGGCGTACCCGCAGTGCGCTCGGACGCGCCGATATTTTGCGCTGCGAAACCCTCGATCCGGGCGCTCCGCAACGACCCTTTGTCAACATCGTTCATCGCCCCACTCGAGGTGAAGCCGGGCTTTGCGGAGCCTCTCGATCCGAGTCTTCCGATCGTTGTCGATGGATGGCTCGAAGGGTATGACGCGCCATGACGAGTCGGCAGCGAGCAAGAGACGTCGGCATCCTCATTGACGGTGTGCCGGGTGAGAACAACGCAATCACCGACGTTCCTGGGATCGAGGTCGGCTACTCGACGATTGTCTCTGGGGACGGCGCGCTCGAAGTAGGACGCGGCCCGGTTCGCACGGGAGTGACGGCGATTCTCCCTCGCGGAAAGGCGTCGAGTGTTCCGGTATTCGCGGGATGGTTCTCGTTGAACGGCAATGGCGAGATGACGGGGACGACTTGGATCGAAGAGTCCGGACTTCTCGAAGGGCCGATCATGCTGACGAACACGCACAGCGTCGGAGTCGTTCGCGACGCAGTCGTCTCATGGCAGGCGAAAACGGGCAGGCTCTATCAAGAGTTCTCGAACCCGGTCGTCGCCGAGACCTACGACGGCCAGCTCAACGACATCAACGGCTTTCATGTGAAGGCCGAGCACGCCCTTTCGGCGATCGAATCGGCGAAGACGGGGCCAGTGGCGGAGGGCAACGTCGGCGGCGGTACGGGGATGGTCTGCTTTCAATTCAAAGGCGGAACCGGAACGGCGTCGCGACGCTGCACCACGAACGAGCATCAGCACACCGTCGGCGTGCTCGTGCAAGCGAACTTCGGGCTGCGGCGTCACCTCGTCATCGGTGGAGTTGCCGTAGGCAAAGCGATTCCAACCGACCGGCTGCCAGCGATGCCAAAATCCCCGCGCGCAACCGAAAGGGGCGAACAAGGTTCCATCATCGTCGTCGTCGCGACGGACGCTCCGCTCTTGCCGCATCAACTGAAGCGCCTCGCGAAGCGCGCATCGATGGGACTCGCGCGAACCGGAAGCATCGCCGGAAATGGCTCTGGAGACATCTTCATCGCGTTCTCGACTGCGAATGAAGCTGCAGCGCCACCCGTTCGATCGCAAGAGGTGGTCGACCTCCAGATGCTCACCAACGACTTCGTCACGCCTCTCTTCGAAGCGACCATCGAGGCCACCGAGGAAGCGATCCTCAACGCACTCTTTGCGGCAGAGACGATGACCGGCATCGACGGCCAGACGTTCGAAGCCCTGCCGATCGAGCGCGTACGCGACCTCCTCGGCGAGAGCCTTCAGCGAAAGTAGACACGCTTCGTCCCCGCTATTTGCGTTGATAGTAGAGAGCGAATCCAGGAACGGAAGTAGTCTCGAGCCGCCCATGACCGTCTCTCTCCCCCAACCAGGCGGAAGCCCGTTTCACTGCAAGGGGCTCGTCTATCAGGGCGCTCGCGCGCACTACGAGAAGATGATTCCAGGTGGGCTCGCTGCGATGCGCAGCTGGCTCGACAACGAAGCGCTGCACGAGTTTTGGGATCGCGATTTTCTTGCAGGCGCTTGGTACGACGCACTTCCCATCGTCGAGCTCAGCCGCGCGGCCGCGCACGCCGCCGGAATTCCTCACCTCACGCTGGTCAAAGAAAATGCGCGCGTGGTAGCCGAGCGCGACATCAATGGCGTCTACAAATTTCTACTCCGTCTCGCTTCCGCCGACATGGTCGTGAAACGCCTGCCACGCGCGGCGCTTCAGTACTTCAACTTCGGGGAGACGCGCGAGGAGCAGCTCGAAGAGCGCGTCTTCACGGCCACGCAGACCGGCATTCCGGCGCACATGGGTCCGTGGATGAGCGCGTGTATTTCGGGGTTCGCGCCGGTCGCCCTCGCCGCTGCCGGCGCGAAGAACGTTCGCGTACGAAACGTCGTCTCGGGCGTCATGGGGCAACGTGAAGGGATCGATCTCGTCGAAATCCGCATTCAGATCGCGTGGGACTGACTCGAATGCGCGTCAGCTGAAAGCCGAGAGCGCGGTCCCCGCAGCAAAGCAGGAACCACGCTCTCGCTCGAGAAAGGACTTATTTGCCGCTGCCCGTCAACGTCGCATCCGCGGGAAGCGGCTGGCAAAGCGTCGTCGTTCCGGGAACGCTCATCGTGAGGACGCCCGTATTGTAGCTCGTCACCGCAGCGGGTTTGAAGAACACGTTGAACGGAAGCGACGAGTTGCCCGTGATCGACGTCGGGACGCTCGGGTCGACCGTGTATACGGTCGGCGAAGCGCTGAGGGTGACGTTGGTCGTGAGGTTGCCCGAGTTCGTGACGGTGAATGCCGTCTGCGCCGTCGTGTTGACCGTGACGGCGCCGTAGGCGTTCGTCGCCTTGCTGTACGCGAGGATCGCACCGAGTGCGGTCTCGGAAAGTGCGACGTCGATGACTCCGTTGCTCGTCGTCACGCGAAGCGTATCGCCGTAGTAGTTCGACGTCGTCGGGCCATATTTCGGAAGCTGGAGCGGGTCCACCGTCAGAGTTACGGACCCCGTCGCGCTGATCGTTCCAGTGGGCGGGCTCACGGTAAAGTACGAGCCCGCATCCTTGAGGAGCGTCGCGGTGTAACCGGTCTGCGGACCGTTGTTCGTGATCTTCACCGTCAGCGGGTCGCCCTTTCCGTTGCAAAGGACCGAGCCGAACGCGAGCGACGTGGGGCTCGCGGTGAGGCTCGTGGTCGTTCCCGTTCCCGTGATCGAGATGTTTCCGGGAAGCGTGCCGCAGAGAGGCGTGGAATTGGGATTCGTCACGGTCCCGATGTCGTTGTAGGGCTTCACGAGCGTCGGCGTGAATGACCCCGTCTCCGTCGCGAAGCCGCCCGCGCCGACAGGAAGCGTCAGCGGTTGGGAGACGGCCGGATCTCCATTCGCGAAGCCGAGAGTGATGTCGATGTTACCGGTGTTGGCATAGACGATCGTCGCCGTGCCCGTCGTTCCCTGCGGAACGTTGCCGAACCCGAACGCATTGGCCGAGCGCGAAACGATCGCGCCGCGCGCCGTCTGATGAAGCGCGATGTCGTGCGGCGTGTCGTCGGGCGCATTCGTCGTGATCGTCAACGTGTCGCTGAAGCCGTCGGTGACGATCGCCGTCGACGCGGGAATGGCCTTTGGTGTCACCGTGACGGTTTGCGTCCCGCCGGCAAGGATGGTTCCAGAGGTTGCACTCAGCGTGAAGTACGTCGATCCATGGAGAAGCGCGCTGCTCCACGTGAGCGTGCCCGTACCCGTATTCTTGATCGTGATGCTCTGCGCTGCGGCGACGGTGCCGCAATTGACGAAGCCGCTCTCACCGAAGAGAACGGAAGCAGGCGTGATGGCGGCCTGGGCCTTCGTCCCTTTACCCGTGAGCGTGAATGCGGTGGGAAGCGGTGCACAAAGCACGTCCGTCACGCCGACCGTCGCATCGACCGAGCCCGTGAACGTTCCGGCCGCCGTCGGCGTGAACGAGACCAACGACGTTCCCGTGCCGCCACCACCAACGTCGACATTGAAGGGCGAGCCGGAAATGAGGCTGTAGCTCGCGTCGCCCGAGAGCGTCATCGCGACGTGCGCGAGGCTGTTGCCCGTGTTGGCGACGCCCATCGTCGCGCTGCTCGTGTTGTTCGTAGGGACGTTGCCGAAGTCGAGACCCGTCGGAAAGAACTGCAAGATCGATCCGTGCGCGGTTTGTTTGAGCTGCACCGACTTCGTCGACGAGTCGAGCGTCACCAACAAAATATCGCCGTACGCGTTGCTCGCCGTCGACGAGGTCGATGGAATCGCTTTCGACGTGACCGTGATGACGGTCGTGTCGCCTGGCGCGAGCTTGCCGCTCGTCGCGCTGAGCGAGTACCAAGAGCTCGTTCCCTTGTTGAGAGCGGTCGACCACGAAACGGTCTTCGCACTCGGGTTCGAGATCGTGAGCGTTTGCGCGGATGCGGTCGTTCCGCAGTCGACGGATCCGAAGTCGAGCTCGAGTGCCGAGAGGTTCGCGACGCCACCATCCGACTTGAATCCAGTGTCCGTCGACGCGTCGACGACGCCCGTATCCGTCGCTGCATCGGTGCGCGTCTCTGCGTCGGCAACGTCCGCCGTCGCATCGCGTGAAGCATCCGTCTCGCCGGCATCGGTGGGCTCGCTGCTCGTCGTCGAGTCACTGCAAGCAATCATCGTCGCGACGAGAAGCGAGCAGCTCAGGCCCGTGCGGACGACGCTACGCGTGCGCAAGCGTCGGCGCGCGCTTCGCGGATTCGCGGTGTGACTTGCGTCACTGAGATTGCTGGAGGTCTTCGCTTCGGAGGTCGTGGTCTCAAGTTCTTTCATCGGTGAGCCAAGCCTACCTGCGAGTTTACAAATCGAAACATTCACACGATCGATTTGTCGGAGCTTCACGGGAGGTGTCGGTGCACCGCCGACGTGTTCACGAAAAACGAGCGATGCCTTTTGCGCCGACATTCGATGCCTTCGTTTTTTTCGAGGTCATCGCGCAGCAGTGAATGAGGGCTCGCTACCGCAATGACTCGAGGACGCTCACCGCAGCGTTTCGGCGAACGAATGAAAGGGTGATGCTCACGGCGACGCGTTGATCGCGAGCGGCGTCGACTTTCCAGCGGCGAATGCGCCCGTCCCATCGGGCAATCGCGACCACGTCTGTCCTGAAGCGACCGCGGAGGGCGGGTACTCGGCGCTCGCAATCACCGCGTCGTTCTTGGCAACGATGAAAACTTCGTCGCCCTCCTTGTTGCTGAGACCAAACGTGACCGCGAAGCATGCACCACCGTTCTTCACGAGGTCGGCAGGACAAGAGCCTGCGTCGTCGGAAACGTGCACGGCGAGAAGGTAGCCGCCCGCCGCGAGGTTCGTCCCCTTCGGTAGCGTCAGCGCCTCGCTGAGCTTCGGCACGCCAGCGTCCTTGTCACGATCGGCAATTCGAATCCCCTCGAGATCGGCGGAGACGCCTCCGAGATTCTTGATCTCGATCCATTCGGTACCGCGCGCAGATATCTCGTTGATCGTGAGTTCGAGCGCCGGTGAGGGTCCGGTGTCCTTCTTCGAGGAAGAATCCTTCGCTGAGTCGGAAGCATCTTCTTCGTCGCTCGGTTCGTCCGTCGCGGCGTCGCTCTCTTCTTGCCGGGTGAACCCTTCGCGAGGCTCACCGTCGGTCGCCTCGGGACATGCCGCGACGACGAGCGGAAAGAGGAGCGCCAGAAGGTGAAGGGTTCGCTGCGACATGAAGACTCCTTAACGAAATGAGTGTGCTTAGAAGAACGCGCGCATCGTGGGTCGGACCTCCCAGAAGTCGGCTCCCGGGAAAGTGCTCTCGGCGATCTTCGTTGCGAGCGATCGTTCGCCGATGAGATGAAGCTCCACCAACGGCAGCAGGCGCGCCCCCACGCCGAGCGTCACGGAGGTGATTCGGTCGCTCGCGTCGAGATCGCGAAAAGAAACTTGAACACGCGCCGAGAAAAGCGCTGGAATTCTCGTCTTCGTCTCGATGCGAACGAACGCTTCGTTGGCGAGGCCCTTTTGCTTTCCGTCTCCGTCGACACCGTACGCGAACGTCGTTGCAAGGCCCGCTCGCACGCGAGCGCCTTGATAGAGAAGGGCCGTCGAGGCGCGGTGAGCTCTCACTGACGCGGGCCCCGTCGATCCGAGCGAGCCGACTACGAGCCACGCGAGTTCGGGGAGACCCTTCGGAAGCGGACGGAGCAGGCCGGCGAGCTCGACGGATTTTCCGCGATTCTGCTCGCGTGAGGCGTAGCCGTCGCCATTGTAGGCAGCGAGTTGTAGGTAGCTCTGGCCGCTGCGTTCGGTCCCGTTTTTCGTGCCCGCGGTAGAGACGCGGACCGCAGCGCCGAGATCGGCAGGAACGAGAAGACGTGCGGTTTCTGCCGCCGATGTGCCGAGAACTCGGAGATTGCTCGTTCCGTCGAGCTCCGCGACGACGGGCGTCGGGATGACGCCACCACGTGCTTCGAGGATCGGTCCAGACTCGCCGGATGGCGGATCCATCGCGGCGAGCGCGTATGCCTCTCGAAGGCGCACGAGAAGGCTGTCGCCACCGACACCAATCAGCGCGCCGTTGTCCGTCGAGCGCACGCCTTCGACGACGACGCGTGCGCGCGTGAGCCATTCGTCGGCGTGGTAGTCGCCGTCGACCGACAGATGAAGTCGCGGCAAGTCGAACTGATGGAAGAACTTCGGCTCCGCATCCGTCGTCGAGCGCGCGGCATAGCTCGCAAAGATCTCTGCGCCTGGTACGAAGCGAAAGCTCTCGAGCTCACCAACTTGCTCGTTCCGGGATTCTTCGCGACAGGCGAAGTAGCGGCGAGCGACGGACCCCGCCGCGCTCGGAAGACTGCGCGCTCGAAGATCGACGCCTTCGCGCAGCGAGCAACGGTTCGTCACTACGACCGGCGCCCGCTCGCTGGCCGTCGAGCTCGCAGGAGCCACTTCCGGCTTGGGTGCGTCGGTCGGCTCGGCTCCTTCATCGCCCGCCATCGCTACGCGAGAGAGAAGAACGAGGGCGCAAGCGAGAGTGATTCTCATTTCAAAGCCTCCTTTCCGTAGATCAAACGATCGAGCGTCGGATTCGCGTCGTGCGTGTCGGTGTGGAATCCGAGAATTTCTCCTCGCTCCTTCAGAGCCTCCAAAAAGAGCGCGTAGTCCTCTTCCACTTTCGGCGCTTCCGCGTGCGTCAGCGCGGCCTGCTCGTCGATGAATGCCTTCGCGTCACGAAGGACCGTCTCGCGCACGCGCGCGCTCGCTTTTTGATCGGCCGAGCCGGACGTGTGAAAGAGGGCGAGCACACGCCCCATCTCGTAACCGACGTCGACGAAGGCGTCCGTCGTCGCGAGCTCGTCGGTCCAGCGACGAATGCGCACCGAGCGGAGACCCTCACGTTTGATTTGAACGGGGAACCCGAGCCAAGATTCGGCGCCGTAGAGCGGATCGCCGAACCACCGCGCGAGCTTCTCGACGCGATCTTGCACCGAAGAAAACTTTGCGTAAGGCAAGGTGCCCGAGAGAGCTCCGGAGTCTGCGAGCTCCTTCACTTCGAAGACGACATCATCCTCGTCTTCATCCGTCTCTCCGCGAACGACGGCGATCACGCGAACGCGCGCACGGCTCGAGATCCCTCCACCAAACTCACGCGCCGCATCGAGAAGCTCGAAGTAGCGAGGGGAGACTGCTTGTGCATGCGCCACACCGAAACGTTCGAGGGTATGCGAGAGCTCTTTTGCAGCCCACGCCGGCAGCGACTCGAAGCGACTCTCGGGATCCGTGGGATCGGGCACTCCGCGAACTACCGTGCGCGCGCCGTCCTCGAGCACCGTCAGCTCGCCGAGCGCATCGCCGAGATCGCGCGGGGCCTTCGTCATCGTGTCGTCGAAGATCGCCGAAGCACCCGCGTCTTCTCCGTTCAGTCCCGCCACGTAACCTTCGGCAACGGCGCGCTCGACGCGAATCGCGTCGTCTTCGCTCAGCGGTTCTTGCGCGCGCGCTAGGTTTGCCCCCACGAGAAGCGAGATCGAAAGGCGTCGAAGATCGAAGAGATACGATGCCTCATCTGCCGCATCGAAATCATTGAGCGCGAAGTGAAAGCCATCGTTCGTGTCGACGGCTCCAAAGTTCTCGACATGCGGGTCGCCAATCGTCGGCACCAATGTGACGGGCAGAGCGAACCGCGACTGCGCTAGCGAGCTGCCACCCTTGTGCCAGTCGTGGCGCGCCAACGCGAGACAGCCCCGGAGAAAAGCGTGGGACGATTCGCTCATCGCGCGGAACTTCTCGGCGACGAGCTCTCGGCGCGATCGCAGCTGGGCGTCGTCTGCGCGAAGCAGCACATCGACGATCTCGGACTTTCGAGAACCTTCGGTGGCACACGCCGCCGGTGCGAGCATTGCCGAAAGGGCCAGCAAGAGCGAGGCGCGGCGCCGGGGGATCATGACGACGCGCTTCTCCCACGCCGTTGTGTCGTCGATGTGACGTTTGGGAAACACCACCGCGTAGGGTGGGCGTTTCCGCGCCTGGCGCCCTTTCCGCCGAATGCTTGGTAAAGGGCGCCGCGCCGACTTGCATGGTTAGAGTGCGGGAGCCGTGACGGTGTTTCCGGCCAGCGTGACCGCCGTCTGTGCCATGAGACGCCCATTCACCGTCGCACTCGTGTGGAGCGTAATCGCTGTCTGACTGAGAAGGACACCTTCGAGATGGGCCGTCGTTCCCAAATCGGCGAGCCCCGACACTTGCCAGAAGATGTTCTTCGGCTGCGCGCCGCCAGCGAGCAATATCTTGATGTCGCTCGTGATGGTGAGGTCCTGTCCGATTTGAAAAATCCAGACATCGGCTGGGCTGCCGCTCAACGTGATGTTGGTGGGGATGAGAAGGCCCGTTCCCCACTTGTAAATGCCAGGAAGGATCGTCATCCCACCGATGTTGCCGGCGCCGAGCTCGCTGACATTCGGCGCGCGCGCGGAGGCCTCGGTGAAGGCGATTTCCATGTCCCCGATCGCGGCGGTGAGCTTCTTGGGCGTCGGGGGTGTGTAATCGGCCCCGTAGACCTTGCCGGTGACTTGGGCCGTCGTAGAAAAGATGTTCGAGGCATCGGCTGCCAGCGAAAAGCCGGTGATGTAAGTCGCCGCCGCGGGACTGATTCCGAGGTCTCCCGTGATGACGGAGCCGGGGACGGTGGAGATCCCAGTCTTCGCGAGGATCACGAAGTCGGAAGAGGTACCGAGGTTCACCGGCGGCTCTGCGCCGACGACCGTGCCCGTCGTGAAGGTCCACGAATGATCCGTGGTGAGCGCGACACCCGAAGAGCTCTTCGCTCCCGTCGTGATGGTCGCCGTGAAGGACGCGTTCGGCGCGAGGTGCGTCGCCGGGTAAAATGTCGCAGTCGATCGCGCGTAGACGACTTTTCCGGCAACCGCGACGCCGTTCGCCGTCAGTTTGAAGGTCGTCGCGTCGAGCGTAGCTCCGCTCATCGGTAGATCGAAGGAAGCGGTCACGCCGGAGTTCAGCACCACGCTCGTCGCGCCGTCCACGGGAGTCGTCGCCGTGATGGTAGGGGCCTGTTCCGTCGCCGTCTCGGCCGCGGCGTCGAGGCCTGCGTCCGGGGATGAATCGGTCGAAGAGTTCGAGTCGCTGCAAGCTGCTGCGAACGACAAAGAGACAAGGGTGACGCTAGTGACGCTGAATTTCGAGGAGACGGATATTTTGGTCAAATGGTTCTTTCTACGCAGCGGTCTGCGCGGGCGAGATGAAGCGAGCGGAATGTCGCGCGGGGCAAGGATTGCAAGAACGGGCCTAGCTGCGCGACGCGCTTTACTCCCATCGTTACGGGGGTGAACACTGGAGAGGCCACCGGCACCGACGTCACGCGTCGCGCGTTTTCGCTACAGCGCTCTTCGACTCGATTAGGTCGCACGTTTCGC
>JAHFDV010000367.1 GCA_023248815.1 Myxococcales bacterium | reverse complement strand
CCGGCTCTCTGCGTGAAGACGCGGCGCGCGCGGAAGTCGCGCTCATTCTCTCCGCAGCCATCGCCTTCGCAGACAACGCGATTGCGGACGAAGAGAACGACCTTCTGAATTCGTTTGCGACCGAGCTCGGCATTTCCGAATCTCGTGCCAATGAGCTTCTCGACGGCGTCGAAGCCGATCTCGCAGAGAAGACCACGGGCTGAAAACGCGCCCGCCAAAGGTTCACGCGTGCTGAGCCCTCGCACGGATCGCATCTCGGGATACCGAGTCGCTCGTCGCCTTGCTACTGGCGGCACGAGCGACGTCTTGCTTGCTGAGTGCGACGGAACTGCGCACGGCGCTCCCGGGGAGCTCGTCGTACTCAAGGTCCTCATGGCGACGTATCGCCAAGACCCTGCCTTCGAGCGCATGTTCACTCGAGAGGCGGAGGCCTACGGTCGACTGAAAGATTCTTCGATCGTCGAGCTCTACGACGTCTTCTCTTCGTCGCAGCAGATGGTGATGGTGCTCGAGTACGTCGACGGCCTCTCGCTTCACCGCCTTCGGCATGCGCTTCCCGCTGGCTTCGACGATGCCGCGTGCGCAGAGATCGCGCGGGGCCTTTTTCGCGCCCTCTCCGTCGCACACAATGCGAACGATCCCGAAACGGGTAGGCCCGCTGCCGTCGTTCACCGCGATGTAAATCCATCCAATATCCTCCTCTCTTGGGACGGCGACGTGAAGCTCGCCGATTTCGGGATTGCGATGGTGACGGGAGTCGCCGGCGATACGAAGACGGGCTTCATCAAGGGGACTTTCGGATACATGTCCCCGAGCAGGTTCGCGGAGAGCCCATCTCGGAGAAGACGGACATCTACGCCGCCATGCTCATTCTCTGGGAGCTCTTCAGTCGCCGCAAAGCGCACGACGCGGGTCTGAACGAGCTCGAATTGATGCGCTCGATGGCGCACCCGCGCCTCCCAACGCTGGATAGCGTGCGTTCTGATTTGCCGCGGCCCATTCTCTCGCTCATTGCGCGAGGTCTTCAGGTGGACCCGAACAAGCGTGATGTGACGGCAGATGAAGCCGTCGCCGTTCTGAGAGAGACCTACCCAATGGAGCTCGGACGGCGCGCGCTCGAGGAGGAGCTCTCGCGCGCGAAGGGCGAATTCGATCGGCGTGCATCCCTGCGTCCACCCGCGGTCTCGGATGCGCCCCTGCCTGGATACCGCGACGAGATGCGCAGCATCGCCGAGGTGCTCGCCAACGCGACGGATCAACTCGACGGGCCTTCCCTCGCCCCGCCCGCGATGCAGCCTCCAGTGATCCCCAAGGCGCCGCTTCTGCCGCGCAGCACGGAGCTGCCGCGTATCGATACACCCCGTCCCATGACGGCCCTCCGTCCCACGCAGCCGCCCGCAAAGGGATCGCTCTCGCCGAAACCTCCGCGTCCCGTGGCGCCGGTTCTCCCTGCCAAAGGCAAGGAGCCTCGCGCGGCCACGGTTGCGATCGCAGAGGCGCCACCCGCACCGCCCGCATCGTCTCGCGGCTTCGTCGACAACGATCCGACGCTTCCCGAATTGACGCGTCCACCGGGGATGCCGCCGCGCATCGTCTCCTCGCCGCGAGTCCCTCGCGTCACCGTCAAGCCGAACGGCGCCCCCTCGATGAGCATTGCGCCCGCCGTGACGTCTCCACCCGCACCACCGTCGTTGCGGTCACCGGCGCTCACGCCCTCACCCTCGATCGTAGCCAAGGCATCACCGGCGCCGCCTCGCGTCGAAGATGCGCGCGTTTCGATCGAGCCGCCCTCTCTCGAGCCACTCTCGCTCGAGCCCGTATCACTAGAGAGCGCGGCACTCCTCGGGGCGAAAGCGACGAAAGCGCCGCCTTTGCCACCCACTTCATCCAGTCGATCGCTCGCCGAAAAAGCGAAGGGGGCCGCTGATCCTGACCCCACGGATCCGATCGAGATGGCCGATCGGATCGACAGCCACGACTCCGTGAGCAAACTCGGAGAAGATCCCTCGCTCGCGAAGACCGTCGAAAGTGAAGCGATGCCCTTTCCGGACGATCTCGACGTCACGCAAAAAGAGCCGCCAATCGAAGCTAGAAAGCTCGGCGAGACGTTCTCGTTGCCACCTCCAGATGTCGACGCAAAGCCGCTCCGCCTCGATTCACTGGCGTTCAACCACGAGTCGCTGGTGCCGCTGCATACCGAAGACGATCCGGAACCGGAAGCGCGTCCGAGCCTTGCGCACTTGCCGACGCTGCCTCCTTCGATGCGAAAGAGGAAAAAGAGGAGCCCCGTCCCCGTAGTTTTGGCGCTGCTCGCCGGCGCCGGCGGAGTCTTGTTGTTCGCTCTCCCTCGCTTGCTCTCGAAGAGCTCGGATGAAGGCGAGGCGGGGCGAACGAGCTCGATCGGCGCGTCGGCATCTTCGACGGCATCGACGCCTTCGATATCGCTTGGCGATCCCACCGCCACCGCGCCGAACGCCGTGCTCACGACGAACGCTTCCGCGTCGGCATCCGCTACGGCGGTACCGAGCACGGGGCTCGCCCCAACTACGTTGGCCACCTCGTCTGCCTCCGCCAAATCAGCACCACTAGAGAAACCGGCGCCCGTAGAGAAGCCTTCTCCAGAACCTACGACCGTCGCGAGCGGAACGCTTCCTGGCAATGGAATTACGGGGTCGGCATCGCTGGGAACCCTCGTATTTCCTATTCGCGCGAAGGGCCACCGAGTCTACCTCGACGATCGTCTCGTCGGAGAGAGCCCCAAAGGCGTCGATGTTTCATGCGGCAAGCCGCACGTCGTTCGCATCGGAAGCCACGGCAAGGACGAGCCCGTTACGGTCGGGTGCGGCGAAACGCTCGAGATGAAGTAACACGCGCCGCGATCGAGCTCGCTTCAAAGGGTCGCGCGATAACGGTACTCGTCACAGGGACCAATCACAGGGACCAATCACAGCGACCAATCACAGCGACCAATCACAGCGACCAATCACAGCGACCAAGCGCAGCGGATGCCCGCGAAGATCTGCCGGCGCTGCGGGTAGTCCCAGTTGCGGAAGGTGTTTCGTGCGACGCGCGCGCGTGTTGCAAAGGATCCGCCACGTAGCACGCGGTACTCCTTGCCAAAGAAGACCTCGGAGTAATCTGCGTACGGGAACATCTCGAAGCCGGGATAAGCCTCGAAACGAGTCTCCGTCCACTCCCAGACATCGCCGAGCATTTGCAGGCAGCCATAGGCGCTCTGCCCCTCGAGATAGGAGTTTGCGCGCGTTGGGTGAAGTCTCCCTTGATCGAGATTTGCGAGCTTCGGGTTCCACGGCGCATCGCCCCAGGGGAACATCGACGCTGCGTTTTTCAATGGATCCCAAGCTGCAGCTTTCTCCCATTCGGCTTCTGTCGGCAGACGTCCATCGACAAATCGTGCGTAGGCCTCCGCCTCGTAGAAAGAGACGTGCATGACGATGCCCTCGGCCAAAATCGGCTCGAGGCTGCCGAAGACGATCGCTCGGTAGTCGTCCAGGCTGCCCTCGTAGTCGCTCGCCCGGCGCCAATGGCCGGGCTCCCTACACTCCGATTCTCGAAGCCATGCCCAACCCGCGTCCGACCAAAAACGCCGTTCTTCGTAGCCGCCCGCGCGCATGAACGCGAGGTACTCGGCATTGGTGACGGGCGAGCGCGCGATCCAGAAAGACGGGACGTTCACTTCGTGCGCGGGACGCTCGTTGTCGTACGCCCACGTGCGATCATCGGTCCCCATCATGAAGGGACCTCCAGGAATGAGCACGCGATTCGTCGAAGCACGTGACGCCGTGGGAGACGCTTTTCGCGCGGCAAATCGTGGTCGATAGGCGACGTCGTCACGAAGTGCGATGGCTTGCAGAATCGTCTCTTGATGCTGCGCTTCGTGCTGCACCACGAGGGGGACCGAGAAGTTGCCAGCGATCAATACGGGCGTCTTCGACTTCGCCGAATCGATCTCTGATGCACGAAGACTGTCGAGAACGCGCTTTCGCGTGCTCTCGAGGTTCTCCCGTACGGCTTCGACTGTCGGGAGATCGAGCTTCGATCGCTCGGCCCGAGGCGTTGCAAGAGGATCGTAAAGCGCGGGGCTCTCGCACGTTCTCTTCTCGGCCGGGACGAGCCACTCTTCCTCGAAATGCGCGATGTGCCCCAAATCCCAGGCGATGGGGCTCATGAGAGGGCTGTGCTGTCGCTCGATCACTTCGTCCGCGAGAGGCTCGATGATTTCGAGTGTGCGTTCGCGCATGGAGCGAGGGTGGCAGGGGGGAACGCGCGCTCTCCGAACGTGACGATGGACTGCCCGCCAGCATTGCGTTCTTCGGCTTACGGAAGAGAAAAATGCCGAACTCTTCGTCGTCCGTACGCCAGCACTCTTCCAAGCCGAACTCTTCGACCGTTGCGATGAACGTCTCCGGTCGAAACTTGTGACTCACCTCGGTGAGGATGCGCTCCCCGCGCGCGATTCGAAACTCACGCTCGAGTGAGGGAACACTGATCGTGAGCTCTTCGAGCGCCTCGGCGAAGATCTCGATGCGCTCGCGCTCCACGTCGTAGTAGGCGACGTGGTGGATCGCGGTCTCGGGAATGCTCGTGTTCAACTCGCGATTCATTCGCGCAAAGAGATTGCGCGTGAACGCCGCGGTGATTCCTGCCGCGTCGTTGTAAGCGGCTTCGATCACTTCTGGACGCTTCACGAGATCGAGACCGACCAAGAAGTGATCGCCGGGAGAAAGCGTCGTCGCGATGAGCTCGCAAAACGACTGATACTCACGTGAGCTCAGATTCCCCAAGCTCGACCCCAGGAACGCAATCGTCTTTGCTCCCGTCCCCTTCAGCGTCGCCAGGGCGCGCTCGTACGTGGACGCTACGCCGCGCATCGTGAGATCCGGGTAACGCGCGCGCAGCGAAGTACACGCCTCGGCGATCGCGTTCTCGTCGACGTCGACTGGAACGTAGGTCGCCTTACCCGCACGCGTCCACGCGTCGAGAAGGCGCTGCGTCTTCAGCGAAGCGCCCGAGCCGAGCTCGACCAACGTTCCTGCACCTGCCACTCGACGAATCTCCGCCGAATGCCTCACGAGCAAGCGGTCTTCGGCGCGCGTCAGATAGTACTCGGGTTGCTCGGTGATGCGCTCGAACAGCTTGGAGCCGACCTCGTCGTAGAGGTAGCTCGGGTCGAGTCGCCGCGGACGCGAATCGAGCCCGCGAACGATGGAGAGCGCGAATGCCGTCGGCGACTGGTGTTGCTTGTCGACGGCGATCGTGAAGCCAGGTCCTTCGACCGTCCTCCATTCTCTCGATGAGTTTTTCTCTTCGCGCAGCACGTTTAGGGTCCAATCGCGCAGATCTTCGCGCGATTCACGCTTGTAGGACTGCGCATGCGTCACGGCAAGCGCCTTTGGACTACCCGTCGTCACTCGGCGGTTTTGGCCGTGTCGTCACGTCGAAGACCCTTCGGCACGAGCCACCTTTCGAGGAGCTCGAACCCCCCTTGCACGGCGAGCGCGAGCAGCGACGCTGGAATGGCACCCTCCAAAATCAGCCTCACGTTGTCGAGCCGGATACCTGTAAAAATAGGTTGTCCGAGACCTCCGGCGCCAATGAGCGCGCCGAGCGTCGCCGTGCCGACGTTGATGACGGCTGCGCTTTTGATGCCCGCGAGGATCGAGGGGCTCGCCAGTGGGAGCTCGATGCGCCGCAGCATCGCGCCTTGCGGAAGGCCCAGTGCTTCGGCGGACTCGATGAGGCTGCTCGAGATTCCGCGAAGACCGGCGTGCGTGTTTCGAACGATGGGAAGAAGGCTGTAGAGGAAGAGCGCGACAATCGCCGGCGATGCGCCGATTCCGAAGAGTGGAATCATGAAGACGAGCAGCGCAAGCGTGGGCATCGTTTGAACGACACCGACGATTCCGAGAACGACTTGCCCGAAGCGACGATTCTTTGCGGCGATGATCCCGAGCGGGATCGCGACGAGAATGGCGAAAAAGAGCGAGATCCCAACGAGCGCGAGATGCTCTCCGACGCGGGTCACGAGGCCTCGGACGACACTCGGTCCGGAAGCGGTCGGCGTGACCGACAGCTGCGTCCGAAGGAACTCCCCGGCGACATCGGCCTCGGTAACGCGGTCGAGCTTGGCGCGCGCATTCAGCTTCGTCATGGCGGCTGCA
>JAHFDV010000082.1 GCA_023248815.1 Myxococcales bacterium | reverse complement strand
CGATCGCCCCACCCGCGGGCGATACGGTCCCTGCGAACGATCGGCGCTTCCTCACGCTGCGTGTCACGCGTGACCGCATCCGCATGCTGCACGTCGCAGGTCGCGCCACGAACGACGTTCGCGCGCTTCGGAGATGGTTGAAGGGCAATCCTTCGATCGATCTCGTCACGTTCTTCATTCTGCGAACACCCACGGACAAAGCGTTCGCTTCCGAAAGTGAGCTCGCGCTCATTCCCTTTCCCGTCGACGAGCTCTTCCGCGACCACTTGCTCTCGTTCGACGCGATCATTCTCCAGGACTTCAACGCGGTCGCTTACCACCTCGATCAGCATCTGCCCGCGCTTGCGCACTACGTCGAAGCCGGCGGAGGGCTCATCATGGTCGGCGGGCCGGAGTCGTTCGTCGCCGGGGGCTACGCATCGAGTCCGCTCCGCGCCGTGCTTCCGGTAGAAATCGATGCAACGCGGGCCGCGCTTTCGCAAGACGTCGGCGACTTCCGTGCGAACTGGACGGAAGAGGCGGTCGATGCGCCCATCGTCGCCGGAGCCCGTGAGCTCTTGGGAGACGATCTACCGACCTTTTCCGGCGCGAACATTCTAGGCAACGTGCGTGGCCTCTCGACCGTGTTGCTCTCGCATCCAACGCTCAAGACGGCGACCGGCGCCCCCATGCCCGTCCTCGCGATTGGAGACCAGGGAAACGGCCGTTCGATCGCGCTGAGCACCGACTCTACGTGGCAACTGATCTTCTCCGAGCGCGGCGCCGCAACCGATGGCGAGGGTTACAACGCACTTTGGGAAGGCTTGCTCGGATGGCTGATGCACGACCCGCGCTATGACGTGAGCACGCTCGAAGTACGCGGCGGCAAGCTCTCGACGGATCCGATCTCGGTCGTCGTGCCCTCCGCGAAAAGAAGAACGTGGCACGTGAGCTTGAAACGTCTCGGCGCCGACAAGAAAGCGATCGCGGCCAAAGACACGCAGGGGCCCACGCCCCTCACTTTCGACCCGGTTCCCGCGGGCGGCTACTATTTCGAAGCGACGAGCGATGGCGTGACGCCAATTCGTAAAGACTTCGCGACGGAGGACGGCGGCGACGAATGGGCGGACTCTCGCCCCGACACCGAACGCATGAAGCAGCTCGCGCAGCTCAGCAAAGGGACATTTCGCCCAGGACTCGGCGAGCTTCCCGAGCTACCCGCAGCCGTCCGTATCAAAGCCGAGCAGACTTCGGTTCCGCTCGTTGCGCCTTGGATCTGGGCACTCGCCGCGGCGCTCGCCGTGGGCGCGCACTGGATTGTGCGCCGCCAACGCGGACTCGTCTGAAAGGCACGTGCTACCTTGGAGGTTCCGATGAAGCGCGCCCGCCTTCTCCCTTTCCTCGCGCTGTTCACGGCGTCCGTCTCCGCAAGCGCAGGCTGGCCCGACGTGAAAGGACGAATCGATCGAGGTCTCTCGTCGGACGATCCCGTGACACGTCGTCTTTCTGCGGAGCGTCTTCTCGAGCTGGGAGCCGGAAGCGCGACAGAGCTCATTCTCCGCGCAATGAAGGACGAAGACATCGTGGTTCGCGTGAGTGGTGCACGCGCGGCCGTCGAGACGCATCTCGCGGCGGCTGCGGATCTCGTGCATCCGTGGTTGAGCGATCGCGAGGTTCGCCTGCGACGCCAAGCATGCGAAGTGCTCGGCGCATTTCCGAGCGCCCGTGCGATTCCCGTCCTCGCGCGCGCCCTCGGCGACCCCGATGCGAGCGTTCGGCTGGCGGCGGCCGCAGCTCTGGGGGCGCAAGGCTCGACGGAAGCCGTGTCACCACTCATCGGTAAGCTCGAAGATTCCGAGCCATCCGTGCGTGCTCGTGTGGCGGACGCACTGGCGCGGCTCCATGATCCACGCGCCATCGTTCCACTCGTCGGCAAAGCGCAAGACTCCGTCGTCGAGGTTCGCCTCGCGATCATCCGCGCGCTCGGCTCGCTAGGAGATCCAAAGGCGACGCAGGCGCTCCTCCTCTCATTGCGCGACAGCAGCAACGACGTTCGCCTCGCTGCGATCGAAGCGCTCGGTTCGCTACGCGTGAGCGAGGCGTCGGTCGCGCTCGTGCCTTTTCTTTCGGAGCGCGGCGCGCCGCTTCGCCGCGGTGCGGTCGACGCTCTCGGGCAAATCGGCACGGATGCTGCGATCGCTTCGTTGGTCGCCCTCCTCGGCACCGGCGAGGATGCGACCGCAGGAATCAATTCGAGCCCAGTTCGCTCGGCTCTTCTTTCGGTCGGCTCGCGCGCCGCAGACGCGGTACTGCCGCTCCTTTCCTCACCGACGCGCGCCACGTCTGCGAGCGCCGCGTGGATCCTCGGTGAGCTGCGCGAACCGCGTGCGATTCCCCTCCTGGTTCGCGGTCTCCGTGCGGGGACGATCCCCGAGGACGCCGCACTTCGCGCGCTCGGCCGCATTCACGACGCCTCCGTGCTGCCCGTCGTTCTCGAGTCGCTGCGCGCGAAAGAGAGTCGAGAGGCTGCCCTCCGTGCAACGGAAGACCTGCTCGATCCAGAAGTCCCCGACGGTCGCGCCGTGGATCCCCTCGCTGATCTGCTGGCCCGCGGAGAGCCAACGGGTGACGAGCGCCTATCTATTCTCCGGCTGCTCGGAAAAACAGGTTCGCCACGCGCGCTCGAGACCCTGTCCAACTTCGTACTCAAGGCGAACGAAGAGCGACGTACGGCGCTGCGCGCAATCTCGCGACTCTCCATGCCGGCGGGTGCGAGTGCACCGAAGCCCATCGAAGAGAAGCTGCTCGTGCTCTTGCGCGAGAGCAAGACGACAGAAGAGAGCCTCGATGTCGCGCTCGCGATCGGTGCCGTCGGCGGGGACGAATCGCGCTCGACCTTGCTACGAGCACTGAAAGAAGGAGCCACCGTCGATCGTGCTGCCGCCTTCGAGGCGCTCACTCATCTGCTCGAAAGAAAAGCGAGTGAGCGCGATCTCGAAGCCCTAGCGAGTCTTGCCAAAGACGTCGGCAGTCGCGAGCGAAGCGCGCTCTACCTCGCATTGGGACGTGCGGCGGGCGCGACCCATCATCCCCAAATCGACGAACTACGAACGAGCGCCGTCGATCGCCGCCTTCTCGCCGGAATCTATTCTCTTCGGCCACAAAACGATCTCGAGAAGCTGCGCCGCCTCCTCGACGACAAGGACGACAGCGTCCGCGCGGAAGCGTCATGGTTCATCGGCGAGGTCGGCGACGCAACGGACGTGCCGAAGCTGGCAGCGGCCGCGAAAAGCAGCGACATCTTCGTCAGTATCGATGCCGTCGGCGCGCTTTCCCGCCTCGCGACGATCCTCTCGGGTCCTACGGCAGATGGACTCCGAGCTCCATTGTGTGAAGCGCTCGGCGCCGCTCATCCCTTCGCGCGTGCCAATGCCCTCGTCGGTCTTCGCAAACTCGGGCGATGCGGAGACGGCTCGAAAGAACGTGCGCTGCTCGATCACGACGAAAGCGCGTTCGTGCGACTACGCGCTGCAGAGCTCCTCGTTGCCACACGAACCGGAGCGGACGACTCTTACCTAGCGCGATGCCGGAACAGAGAATCCGCCCCGAACGTTGCCGACGTCTGTGCGCGCGCGAGCGGAAGAGCTCCGAGCACGCATGCGGTTTCGCCCACCACGCGCGCCGTCGTCTACGTCGTTCCCCCTGGGAAGAACGAGCCCGCTCCGAGCACGCCTTACGTCGCCGAGCTCGAAGGTGGACTCGTGCGCGCCGGCCGCTGCGATCTCAGAGGTGCCTTCTTCGAGCCGCGCCTTCCGAGCGGAACGCTCGTCATCCATCCGACGTTCGGCGAGTGAAGAGCACCCGTGAGATCCCGCGCGCGACCCAAACGAAAGAAGCTCGGAAGTCCTGAAACGATCGGGGCCGTGCTCGAGACGAGTGGAGAGCAGCGCTTCGCAAAAACTCCACTCGCCATCCCACGGCATGTGTGGGCTGAGCTCGTCGGTCCCGACATTGCGCGACGATCGGAGCCACGCACCCTCGATCGCGGAATTCTCACCGTCATCGTTCCCTCGAGCTCATGGAGTGCCGAACTTTCCTTCCTGAGCGAGGAGCTTCTGAATCGACTTCGTCAACGCAAGTACGTCGTCGAACGTTTGCGATTCATCGTTGGCAAGATCGACGCACCGGCGCGTCCATTCGAGGCCGAACCCGATGTCGTTCCGGCACTGCGTGAAATTCCGAAGAGCCTTCAGAAAGAAATCGCGGAAGTCCCTGACGACGATCTGCGCGCAGCCCTTCAGCGAGCGGCGCGTGCGGGCCTTTCCCGCTCGGCATTTCTCGACGAACGGAAAGACACGAAAAAGCGGTCTTGAGCGCGATCGTTCACGCTCGTCCGCTTTGAAGTCTGCGGTCCCGCGATGGCTGCAGCGCTTCGAAACCTATCGAAGCGCGGCGATGCGTTCGAGGCCTTCGATGCGGCCCAAAAGAAAACGCTCCGCAGGCGTGAGGAGGGAGGAGCGGGTTCGCAGCTCGTCGAGGTACGCGCGAAAGCGCGATCGATCGAAGCTCGAGACCTTGCGGAGCGCGTTCGAAAGCTCTTCGACGACAGGCGCCGGGAACGGCCTTCGCTGGTGTGTGTAGAGCTCGACGACGAAGTCGGCCCAGCTACCCTTGCCTGTCGCGACCGCGAGCTTCGCAGCGAGGCGGGCTGCGGAGTCGACGAGCGAAGCCGTCACACGCCTTCCGCCGCGGATCGACTCCATGATCTCGTTCAAAGGCGCCGTGAGCATGCGCTCGGCGTCCTGCGTCTTGCCCATCGCGAGCGCTTTTTCCGCGACTCCGCCGACGAGACTAAAGGTTTCGAGCTTCCGGACGACGCTGAGCTCGAAGTCTTCGCCGACGAGTGAATCTTTGCCGCTCGCACGCGATTCGCCCGTCTGCATCTGCGCCATGCTGGTGAGCTCGCCGTCGCGCGGGCCACCGAGATCGGGCAGTGCCATCGCGACTTCCACGCGAGGAAGCGTGCGCTTCAGGTAGTTGGCGCTGTTACGGCCGGATTGATCCGCGAAGAAGGTCACCTCTTGGGAGCCGATGAGCAGTGTGTCTCCCGATTTCAGTTCGGTTTCACCCGGAATGCGTTCGCCATTGACGAGCACGCCGTTGCGGCTGCCTGCGTCCGAAACGGTGACGATCCCATTTTCGTGGCGAAGAAGTGCGTGACGGCGAGAGACCAGAGGATCTTCGAGGGCGAGATGACAGCTTGCGTGACGGCCGATCGCGAACTCACCGGGAGGCAGTTCAATGTCGCGGTGCTGGTAACGAAGCTTGAAACGCATTTAGGCCTTCGTGTCCGGATCGTCCTCGCCATTCAAGTGGCGAACGATCTCGTTCACGCGAAGAACCGCATCGGCCGACCCTGCGGCGTCGCGACGCGCGCCAAGCACTTGCGCAAGTCGCACGAACTCGGTCCTCAGCGATGCGCCAAACTTGGTGACGGCGCTCTCCCAGGCCGTCAGCACGTTGGGTGTCGGCACAGCAGTGGTGCTTGCGTACGTGCGGATGCTCCACGCAGCCCAGGACGCGTCGCTCGTTTCGACCGCAACGCGAATCGAGAGCAGCATCAGCCGCTCGAGCTCGTCTTTGGGGATTTGATCGCCGATGGCGACGCGCTCGTCCACCTGTTGGCGCGCGCGGGAAAGCATCCGTGCCGCTTCGACGGCGCGGTCGAGCGCGAGCGCCTTGTCGACGACTTCCATCACGAGCTGGAGTCCCCACGATTCTTTCGCCGTGTCACCGTCGTGGACGCCCGACTCGTCGACTTGCTCGGTGCTTCCGCACGTAGGACACGCGGGAGCTTCTTGCGGATAAGGCATGCCGCACTGCGCGCAGTAGCGGAGATAGCCCGTGATTCGCACGGCGCGCGCCGAGTCGGCGGCCTGCTGCGTAACCTCACAGAAGACGAGCTCTTGGGTGCCAATGCGCAGGCGATCGCGGTCCTTCAACTGCGTGGGCTTGCGAACCGCCGCGCCGTTGATCTTCACGCCGTTGCGACTTCCGAGATCTTCGACGTTGACCTTGCCGCCCTCGATGACGATGCGCGCATGCTGACGCGACACGAGCGGATCCTCGATGGTGACCTCGCACTCAGAGCTCCGCCCGATGAGCGTGACACCTTGCAGAAGATCGAACTCCTGCAGGTGGAAGCGAAGGCGATAACGACTCTTCATTCTTGCTTCACCAAGCTATTCCCAAGTCGATGAGGCTAGCATTTTCATACGACACCCGGTACCAATCGTACGGGCAGCATGACCGTGGACGACTCGGCTTTTGGCATACGGCAGGCGGTCGAGGAGCTTTGTCGCAAGGTGCTCGCGCCACTGCTGCGCAAAGATGGCGGAACCCTCTATTTGGTCGAAGCGACCAATGAGATCGTGCGGTTGCATCTGGGTGGCGAGCTCGCGGGCTGCCCGAGCGCTGAACTGACGAAGCGTGTCATGCTCGAGCCGCTGATTCGCCATGCCGCGCCACGCGCTCAAATCGAAGTGACGACCGGGTTTCGCCCACCGGCGGGCATCGAACCGTTCGAGTGACCGCCCCACATTTCTGAGGGCAGACAAGCAAAAACGGCCTCCCTATCGACTAGGAACGAGGCCGTTTTCGCAGCGGACGGACGGACTTACTTCTTCTTCTTCGTCGGAGCAGGTGCGCCCGCGTCCACGCGAGCATTCGGATCCGAGAGACCGCCACGCGTTGCCGCGGCGAGCGCAGGATCCATCGCAAAAAGGTCTTCGCTCTTGGCACTGCGAAGCTGCGGAAGAGCACTGAGGACCTGCTTGTCTTCGACGACGACGGCAGCAATGCCTTCCCCGCTGCGATCGATTAGGCGAAGGTGACTCGCGGCATCTTGCCAGCCGAGGTACGGAAGCGGAAAGCCCTTCGCTTCGTCTGCACCGCGAACGGCGCCCGGGGCACCAACCTGGACGGTGAGCTTCTGATTGGCTTCTGCGAACGATTTACCGAGTGGGCCGCCATCCACGAGCTTGACCTCGTCGTAGATTTTCCAAAGGCGCTCTCCGGGGGTGTCGCCAATGTAGAAGAAGAAGCGACGCTTTCCGGCGCGCGTGACCAACTGGACCGACTCTTTGTTGCGGTAGCTGTATTCACCGCGGAGAGCCGTCGTGTCGTAGCCCGTCGGCGTGTCTTTGAACTGCAGGAAGTTGTTCTGGAACGCTGTCTTCAGCGCGTCGCGTTCTTTTTCGACGGCATCCATTCGCACGCCGGGCTGCATTTTTGCGAGGATCGGATTGTAGTCGCGATCGAAAATGCCATTCACTTGATTGTGAATCTTGATGACTTCCGCGTGGGTCATGCCCCACTTGAACCCATCTTGTTGGGTCGCAAGCGACGCCACCGTGGGCTCTGCTTGAACGGCGGGCTGACCGGCAAAAGCGTCCCGATTTTCGATGTTTCCACCGATCACAGCGACAGCGGCCCCCGTTGCGAGGAAAGCTCCAAACCAAACTGAGCGATACGATTTCATCCGATCCTCCGACAGTCTTGTTCACTCGATCTACCACACGCGCGCTTTACCTGCGCGCGGGTTCTGGCGACGACGCATGGCAAGCCACGAAACGATGGACGATCCGCGTTTCGAAATGATGTAATCTACTCGCGAACGAAAGCAGGTCGTCGTGTCGGTCGAAATAAAAAGCGCCAATGAAATCGAAGGGATCCGTGTCTCCTCCCGCATGGCGGCGGAGACACTTCTTGGCGTCGGAGAGATGCTGCGCGCGGGCATCACTACCGACGCCATCAACGACTTCGTCCACAAAGATACGATCAAGCGCGGCGCCGTCCCCTCCCCGCTGAATTACAAAGGCTTCCCGAAAAGCGTGTGTACGTCGGTGAACGACGTCGTGTGCCACGGCATCCCTGGCAAAGAGGTCATCAAGAACGGGGACATCATCAATGTCGACGTGACGACCTTCTTCGGTGGTTTCCACGGCGATACGTCGGCTACGTTTTACATCGGTCCTCCGACGAAAGAGACGCGTCATGTCGTCGAGACCGCGCGCCGCGCACTCGATCTCGGGATCGCGGAAGTGAAAGACGGCGCCCGCCTTGGAGACATCGGAGCGGCCATTCAAACGTTCGTCGAGTCGGAAGGATGCAGCGTCGTCCGTGACTTCGTCGGTCACGGCATCGGTCGCCGCTTCCACGAGCCTCCGCAAGTGAAGCACTACGGAAAGCGCGGAAGTGGCGAGCGCTTGAAGACGGGAATGGTCTTCACCATCGAACCGATGGTGAATCTCGGCGGCTTCGAAGTCGAAGTCGAAAGCGATGATTGGACCGTCCGCACCGTCGACGGAAGTCTCTCGGCTCAGTTCGAGCACACGATCGTCGTCACGAAGGCGGGCTGCGAAATTCTCACGCAGCGCCCAACGAAGCTTCGTGGCTCAGAGAACGTCGCGATGCTCTTGCTCTGAGCCGATTCGCAAGTTGGGGGCACTGGGGTCAGGAAAAACGTCATTTGGACTTGGGGGGAATCTCGATGAAGCGATCGCTATACCTTGCTGCGCCAGTGCCTAGGGCACTCGGCGGCTTCCAGCAGCATCTTCGCAACGTGGTGCGCGCACTCGACGCACCGGTGGACGTCCTCGAATACGGGGACTATCGCGCGTTCCCAAAGGCCGCGGAGTTCTCTGCGAACGCGCGACCCATCGCGACCTACGAGAGTCGAATTCGTTTCACGGCGAGGCTCGCGCGTGACTACCTGACGCGCCCTCCGACGCTGTTCGTGATCGGCCACGTCTCCCTACTTCGCTCGCTAGCCGCCCTTCCCCGTCAACCGCGCCATCGCATCGTCCTCACCCTTGCGGGAACGGACGCGTGGTTCCCCCTCGGCCCGCTCGAGCGACGCGCGCTCTATCTCGTCGACGAAGCCAACTTCATCGCCGACTACAATCGGCTCTGGTTCGAGGCGAAGAATCTCGCGTTCGTTCGTCCGAGCTTTGTTACGACGACCATTCCCGTCGCTTGCACCCCCGAAGACGAGGCGTTGCCATGGATTCCCTTGCCCGAGTCTTCGGAGCGGCGTGCCATTCTCATCTCTCGTCTCGAGAGCGGAACGCTGAAAGGCATCGACAATGCCATCGCGGCAGTGAGGCACCTCGATCCGCGTTGGTCGCTCGACATCGTGGGAACGGGCGATGCTCTCCCCGCCCACAGACGCCTCGCAAAGAAGCTCGGTGTCGACGACCGAGTGGTGTTCCACGGGCAAGTGACGGATGAGCGGCGACGCGAGCTCATCGGCAAGGCAGACGTGCTCACGCTCCCCAGCGCCCAAGAAGGCTTTGGCATCGTATTCCTCGAGGCGATGGTGCGCGGACGTCCGTGTGTCGGTGCAGCTGCGGGTGCCATTCCGGAGATCGTCAAGCACGATGTCGGCGAGCTCGTCGCTTTCGGAAACGAATGCGAGATTGCCGCAGCCATCGTTCGCACGAGTCAGCGCCTTCGGAATGGAGAGCTCTCGGCACACCAAGTTCGCCAAAGCTACGAAGCGCGATTCAGCTGGTTGCTCTTCGCCTCTCGCTGGAAGGCGTGCATTGCTCCCTACTGTGCAGCGGTCGACGATCGCGACACGCAAGTCGTGCGTGAAGCCGTGCCGATGGCCTCACTCTCGTAAATTTCGCGAAGAAAACGATCGGCACGTCGTTTGCTGATGAAAGAGACGACCGCACGCCCCCGTGCGATCTCCGGGGCTCGATTCGGCGCGTAGCACTCTTCGTGACTGCGCGGCGGAGCGGGTCTCGCGGCATCCGTGTGTCTTATTTCGAAGAGCCGACCGGCCCCTCATCGAGGAGTCGGTGGTCTCTCATTGGGAGGTTTTTTCATGCGCAAACTTCGCTTCGCAACACTTTCGCTCGTGCTCGTGTCGGCCTGCTCGTTCTCGGACGGTGATTCTTCGTATAGGGCGGCAGAGAGGGGGAACTCTCCAGGAGGCAAAGTCGCGCCGGGCACTTCCGTCCCCGTGCCGGACGCTCCAACCGACCCGGCTTCCGGCTTCATCGCTACGAAAGATCATCCCATCTCGACGTTTGCATCGGACGTCGACACGGGGAGCTACACATACGCGCGAGCGCTTCTCGCGAATAGCGCGCCCATTCCCTCGGCCGTCGTCCGAGCAGAAGAATGGCTCAACTACTTCGACTACGGCGACGCTCCACCCGCAGACGCTTCGCCACTCGCAATTCACCTCGAAGGAGCCCCTTCTCCTTTCGGCGCGAATCTGTCGCTACTTCGCGTCGCGTTGAAGGCGAAGGTCGTCTCGGAGGCGGAGCGCGCGCCAGTCAATCTCGTCTTCCTCGTCGATGTCTCTGGTTCGATGGGGAGCGAAGACAAGCTTCCGCTCGTGAAGTATGCCCTCGAGCAGCTGGTGGAAAAGCTCCGGCCGACCGACACGCTTGGAATCGTCACGTACGCAGGCGGAGCTGGAACGCTGCTTTCGCCTACGCCCGTCACCGACAAAGCGAACATCCTCTCCAAGATCGCAAGCCTCGGAGCGGCGGGCGGGACGAACGGGCAAGCGGGAATTCAGCAGGCGTATGCGCTCGCCGAAGCGGCGCGAATTCCGGGAACGGAGAGTCGCGTCGTTCTTTGCACCGACGGGGACCTCAACATCGGTGCGACGGGTGAAGAGCTCTTCAAGCTCATCGACGAAAAGCGTGCAACCGGGATCACGCTGGCGACCCTCGGCTTCGGTGTGGATGGCTACAACGACAACACGCTCGAGCAGCTCGCCGATCGCGGTAACGGCGTTTATTCGTTTGTCGACTCGCAAAAAGAAGCGGACCACGTCGTGGGCGATCGTCTCGTCAGCACGATTCAGCTCGTCGCAAAGGATACGAAAATTCAGGTCGTTTTTGATCCGAACGTGATCCGGCTCTACCGACTCATCGGTTACGAGAATCGAGCGCTGGAGAATGAAGACTTCACTGACGACGCGAAAGACGCGGGCGACATCGGGGCCGGCCACACGATGGTGGCGCTTTACGAAGTCGAGTACGAGACCGGGGCCTCGCTCACTGCGGATCTCGCGACGGTGAAGGTTCGCTACAAGCTGCCGACGGGCGATGCGAGTCTCGAGCTTTCACAGCCCTTCAGCGCTGCAAGCGTCGTCTCGAATTTTTCGCAGGCATCCGAGGCGCTTCGTTTTGGCGCAGCGGTGACCGAGCTCGCGGAGATCATGGGGCACAGCCAATTCACGGAGGGAGCGAAGTTCTCGGACGTCACCAACATCGCGAACAACGCAAACGCCGGCGCGGTCCCCGAACGCAGTGAGTTCATCGGTCTCATCTCGGCAGCTCAAAAACTCTACGAGCCCTGATCGCGTAGTCTTCAGACGAGCGACAGCACTCTGCGGGCACTCGAATTGTGGGTCAGTTCGCGCGAGCGGCGCCGAGCATTTCCTCGGCGGCTTTGCGCGAGGCTGCGCCCACCTTCACACCTCCGAGCATGCGCGCGATTTCTTCGATTCGCTCGCTCGCATCGAGCTTGCGAATGCGCGTGAAGGTGCGGCCTTTCTCGGAAACCTTCTCGACGACGTAGTGCGTGTCGGCGAGCGCAGCGATCTGCGGCAAGTGCGTGATGCAGAGCACTTGGCCGTGCGCTGCGATGCCGCGAATCGATCGTCCGATCACTTCGGCAATGGCGCCACCCACGCCCGTATCTACTTCGTCGAATACGTGCAAACCGACGGGACCTTTTTCCGCGAGCACGCGCTTGATCGCGAGAAGGGCGCGCGAGAGCTCGCCGCCACTCGCGATGCGGCGGAGCGGGCGTGGATCTTCGCCGGGGTTCGGTGCGATGAGAAACTCGACGCGATCGAGACCGGTTTTGAGGAGGCGACCACCGTCGACTTCGATGCCGCCGGAAGGATGCGTCGCCGCGCTCACTTCGACGAGCACGCGCGCCCGTCCCATTCCGAGACGAGCGAGCTCCTTGCCCACCGCGTCCGCAAGAGATTCTGCAACGTCGCGGCGACGCTTCGAAAGTCCACGCGCAGCCACGGTGACCTCTTTGACGACGCGGTCGCGCTCTGCGCTCAGCGTGGCGATGCGATCACTTGCTCCACGAAGGTTGTCGAGCTCCGCACGCAATCCTTCGCGCGCCTCGAGAACATCGGCCGTCGTCGGACCGTGGCGGCGAAGCACTTTTTCTAGGCGAAAGAGGCGGTCTTCTACCTCGGAGAGGCGCGCGGGGTTGGCTTCTACGCTATCGGCGTAACGGCCTAGCTCGCGTGCGGCGTCCGACAACTCCGCGCGCGCATTTTCGATCGCACGGAGCGGTTTGACGAGAGATCCGTCGAGATCGGCTGCGTTGGCGAGCTCGCTCGCGAGGCGGCCGAGCTCGTCGCAGATGGCGGGATCGCCATCATACAAGCGGTCGGCTGCGTTGCGCGTGGCATGTGTGAGCTTGTCGGCGTGGCGGAGACGACTGCGTTCGTTGCCGAGATCGTTCTCTTCGCCGAGCGTCGGATCGAGGTCGTCGAGCTCGCGCACCTGGAATTCCAGAAACTCTTCGCGTTCGCCACGCGCACGCTCGGCTTCTTTGGCCGCGTCGATTCGCGACACGAGATCGAAGAGCGCCTCGATGCGTGAGCTGAGCGCCTCGCGTTCGCGGTCGAGCTTTCCGAACGCGTCGAGATAGTCGAGGTGAGTCGCGGGGTCCGTCAGCGTCACGCTCTCGTGCTGCGAGGCGATGTCGCAGAGGTCGGGTGCGAGATTGGCGAGCTCTTGCGCCGTCGAAAGGCGACCATTCAAATAAGCGCGGCTCCGCCCCTCTTGAATCGTCCGACGAACGACGAGCTCGACGGTGTCATCGTCATCACTCGCGAGCCCGGCAGCGATCACGCGTTTGCCGAGTGGCGACGTTTTCGAAACCTCGAAGAGCGCTTCGACCTCGGCCTCCTTCGCTCCTGCACGCACGAGCTCGTTGCTGGCTCGGCCTCCAAGCACGAGAGACAGCGCACCGATGATCATCGATTTGCCGCCACCCGTTTCACCGGTGAGGACGTTGAAGTTCGGGCCGAACTCGATCGCGAGTTCTTCGATGAGGACGAGATTGCGAACAGCGAGACGGGCAAGCACGGGGCCGATCTCTTAGATGAGATCGCGCGATCGAGATAGCGCCCACGCGGCTCCTTGGAGACGCTGGCCGACGGTCCAATGACTCTCAATCCCGGCTTCCGCGTTTTTCTTAGTTGTTCCTTGACGTTAGGGGGGCCTTTTGAGTAGCATCGCCGCCATCGGGCGGTCGGAATAACTGCTTGAAATGGCTGTCTTTTTTGGCTTGAGAACTATGGCAAAGAACACGAAAACCAAAGACTCACGCGCGTCTGATTCGAAGAAGGTCGTGCCCGTGAAGAAGAAAGCAGCCTCGCCTGCGAAGAAGACCGCTCCCGTCCCGCAAAAGGCCGTGACCGCGCAAAAGTCGAGTAAAATCGAGCCTAAAGCGTCGCTCAAGCAAGCTGCAAAGGAGCCGGCAAAGTCCGAGCTGAAGTCCGCGAAGGGCGACCTCAAGTCGTCTGCCAAGGCGACCTCCGCCAAGGGAGCGGCTCCTCAAAAGGCCAGTGCGCCCCCGCCGCGCCCCATCCGTAGGCCCACGGCACCTCCGCCCGAGCCCCCGAAGCAGAAGACGTTCGAAGAGCGTCAGCGGCTCATCGAAGAGCGGCTTGCCAAGCTCGACCAAGCGTTCGTGAGCAATGTGCGCGAGCACGTCGATCTCTCGTGGATTTATCACGACAGCGCGCTCGAAGGGACCGTCTACACCCCTGAAGAGCTCCGCACGGCGGTCGATCCGAACGCCGTCAACGTCGACTCTTCGATGCAGCCCGTTTGCGAGGAGATTCGTCGTCATCTTCAAGCTCTCAACTACGTGCGTGAGCTTGCCAAGAATCCGAAGTTGCCGATCACGGTCGACCTCGTTCGCGACATTTACGCGATCCTTCACCCTGAAGAAGGCGACGGGAAAGCCGTCAAGTACCGCAAAGACATTCCGCAGCACCGCCTCTACTTCCACGAGTACGCGGCGCCCGACAAGATCCCCGGCAAGCTTCGCCAAGTCATCGATTGGGTCAACGATCCCGAGACGACGAAACAGCGGACGCCGCTGCGGTACGCGACGCGCGCGCACTACGATCTCTTGCGCGTCTTCCCTTTCACGCACGACAGCGGAAAGGTCGCTCGCCTCTTCTTGAACCTTCTTCTTTTGAAGAACGGATTGCCGCCGGCGATCATCCACTCGACGGAGCGTCAGCGATACTACGAGGCCCTCAAGGGCTCGAGCACCGCGATGAACGTCATCGTGCAGGAAGCGATCGACAATCAGCTCGCGTCGTTCGAGCGCTTGCTCGAGCAAGCGGCGCAGCGCGTCCCCGTCCACACGCCCTGATTCCATCCCGTCCTGCCCGGCCGTAAACGATGAGCCCTTCGCTCGACTCTGCCGTCACGCTCGATGAGCTGATTCAAGCGGTGAGTCAAAAGCGCGTTCCGCTCGCGGCGGAGCTCGCGGGCTATCTCGTTCTCGAAATTCTTTCGAGCGGGCCGCCCGAAGGCGACATCGATCCCGCGCGCACGTACGTGAGCGAAGAAGGCACCGTAGCGTTCGTTCGGCCGAAGGGAGAGCGCGGAGAGGGAGACACCGAATCTTCGTCGCGGAAGCTCCTTGGTCGTCTCCTCGAAATCGGCGGCAGCAAAACGCCTGCGCTCTCGGCCACGGCCGGGCGTACGTCTTCGGACAAGGCACTGACGAGCGAGCTCGAGGCGGCGCTCATTCCGCTGAACCGCGCCGCAGGTCGTCGTGCACTCGCACGCATCGCGCGCGACGTGAGACGCATCACGCAAGGCATCGGACGCAACGCGAGTGTACCCCCGACGACGCGCCGCGCCTCTTCCCCTTCTTTCACGAATGAAGCGCCGACGCGCCCACGCACGAATCCGGGCGAGCTCACGACGCTCGATCGCGACGTATTGCCGCCGTTGAAGCCCCCATCGCTGCGGCCACCCAGCGCAGAAGAAGCGAGCGAGATCGACGCGCTTCTCGAAGATCGAGCCGTCGAAGACATCGACGCGCTCATCTCGAACTTCGAAGTGAGCGGCGAAAATACGAATGATCAAGCGCGCCAGTTGAAAGCCGTCGCGGGGCTCGATCCAACACCGCCACCGCCGAGCGCCGATCTGTCGGTCGACGAGCTCCTCGACTTCGCAGAAAGTCGCAAGCCGGTCTCACGTCGCGATGCGCAGCCAGAGACGCTCGACGAGGTCGAGGCTTCGCTGCCGCCACCGAACACCGTTCGCTCTGCCGAGAGCCCTTCCTCGCGCGCGGGGGGTCGTTCTGACGCGCGCGCGCCTCGAGGGCAAGTCGTGGCTCCGCTCGTTCCTGCCGTGGGCCGACGCCGCGAAGCTCCTGCCAACGGCGTTCTTCCCGCCGATGCGCCGATTTCGCCGCGACCGAAAAAGAAGCGGCGCGCGCTCGACGTCTTCTTGCTGGGCGCGATCGTTCTCCTTCTCGCTGTGGCCGCAGGGCTCATGTGGAAGTTGAAACCAGGGACGTTGAGCGGAAGAACGCAGGACGTCGTCGATCGTGAGCTCGCAGAAGCGAGTGCGCGCGCAGCCATCCCGCCGCCAAAGGCGTGTCGGACGCAGATCGCGATCAAAGACATTCCGAAAGACGCCGAAGTGCTCCTGCGCGTCGGGACCGCTCCGCTCGACGTGCCCAATCTTCAAGCGGGAACACGCCTCGAGTTCGTGGCGACGCTCGAGGGATATGCGCCGCGGCGCACGGTCGTCACGAAGGAGAGCTGGGACAAAGGCCCCGATGGTAAACCGCGCGCCGAAGCCGCCGTGCAGCTCGACAAGACGCGTGCTCGCGCAAGCTCCGTCGACCCGTGGCCGGCAGGTGATCCCGGCACCGAGATCGGTGGCAAAGGTCCCCCCGGGTCGGTGCACATCGTCGCGACGCCTCGCGCTGCCGAGGTGTGGCTCTTGATGGCGTTGAATCCTGGAACGAATCCCGACGCGAAGGTCGAGCTCGCAGGCTGCAAGGGCGACGTGGAGCTGCTCGTGGCGGGGCCGGG
>JAHFDV010000366.1 GCA_023248815.1 Myxococcales bacterium | reverse complement strand
GGCGCACAACGAAGACGGTTGGGAGATTGATCACGTGACGTTCCGCGTCGAGCCGGCCGCCACTCTCGACCTCGGCCTCACCGCGTGCACTCCGAAAAGAACGGAACTCGGATGCAACGAAGACGAAACGCTGTCCACCGCCATCGTCGAGACCCACGCGATCGCGCAGAACGCGGCAGGTCGATACCTTCTTCGAGTGGGTGAAGCGGTCGACGTGAAGGCGAGCGCATTCGCAGCTTCGGGTGAGACTCTAGAATTCTCGGATGGCGGAATCGACCCGCAGACCTCGGATGATAACGTGCTCCGCAGCGTCGAGAGATTCGACCTCTTGCCGAAGAATATTCAAACGTTCATCGCACTCGAGCCGGGCGTCGCGACCATTGGATTGCTCGCACAAGACACAAGCGTGGAGCTGCCTTTCGAGATCTCGGAATGAAACTTTAGGCGGGAACAGGCTCGGCTCTTTTCGGAGAACTGAAGCTTCTTCGGAGGAGCGCGGCGCGCACACGAGCATTTACGTAAATGCTCGCGCCGTGGTGATGCCCGCGATCGCATGCCACGATGCACCATCATGAAAAATGATCGCCTTCGCTTCGCTCTCCTCGTGCCGTTCGCAATCACGTCGGCCTTGCTCGCTTCGGGATTCGTTGCCTGTGACTCCGACTCCCATTCGCCCGTCATTCCGAGCCTCGATGCGGCATCAATCGACGCGCCCGTCACGGTGACCGATTCGTCTTTGGAGGAAGACACGGCGATCGAGACGCCCGTGGACTCCGGCGTCGATGCGATCGCCCCCGTATCCGCCGACATCGCGACCGACTTCTCCGTGAGCGCGAACCCGAACGGTGCCTGGAGCTACGGCTACGTGCCGGGTGATCCGGCGGTCGATGCGGGCGCGCTCGTCCTCTTCAGCGCCGTCTCGAACGCGACGCCGAACATTCCCGCTTGGTATGATCCCGCGAACTCCGTTCTCGGCGCACCTGCGGCGTGGCGCAACGACTCGGCCGTTACGAACACTAGCATTGCCCCCGGCGAATTTGCGGTTCACCCGGGGAATGCAGGCGAGTACGCGGTCGTTCGGTGGACGGCTCCTGCCGCTGGCGTCTACTCGGTTGCGCTGCAATTCAAGACGGGCGACACCGGCGATACGAACGGACTTCTCCTGCACGATGGCGTCGTGCTCGTGACCGACGACTCGACGTCCGCGGAGACGGTCCATCAACTCGATGTGACCCTCGCTGCGGGAAGTCACCTGGATGTCGCCGTCGGCGGAAAGGGAGACTTCTATTTCGACAGCACTCCCATTCACCTCACGATTCGCAGCGCCAGCTCGAACTAACTAGAAGCGGAAGACTGCGCGCGCGGAGAGAGTCTTCTCCTCGGCATTCGAGAGGGATATCCTGCACGGACCGCCATGGCGACGATGACTTCGCTCCTCGATTGTCTCGATGCAGCTTATCGACTGGATCTCGATGACGCGGGGTACGTCGCCCACTTGGCAGAAATCGCCGCCCCCATTCTCGATCGCGGTCTTGGCGTGATGGCGTACACGTACGACGCGCGCGGGGGACAGCGTCCGATCATCGATCACTTCGCCGTCTCGAAGCGCTTCGATCCGACCTGGCTGCCGAAGTTCTATGAAGCGGTGGACACCGCGGGAGTCGATGTCGGAAGCCCCCAGCATCCCACGGGCTTTGCGGCGTGGGGTCACCTCACGTGCGGTCAGGCGAGCCGTATCCCCGCGATGCGATCCATCCTCCCGCTCTTCGCGCACATCGGAGGATCGCGCGATGCCTTCGCCGTGAATGCGCTCGATGCGAGCGGACGCGGTCTCTGGATTGGTGCCCCGCTGAAAACGACGGCGAAGATCCCCGACAAGCGCGTCACGCTCTTCACGCGATTCGCAGCGCATCTCACGTCTGCGTTTCGGATTCGCAAGAACGCGGGGAACGAAAAGCCGGAGGCGGCGGCGATTCTCGATCCGAAGGGAGCGCTCCTCCACGCCGTAAGAAAAGACGAAGAGGGCGACGAAGGCGTCGTCGGTGCGCGTGACGATCTCCGCCGCGCAACGCTCGCCTTCGATCAGGCACGCACGAAGAAAATGCGCGCCGATGTCGATCTCGCGACACGGCGCTGGCGTCCGCTCGTCGTCTCGCGCTGGTCCTTGCTCGACGAGTTCGATACGGACGGTCGGCGTTTCGTCATCGCCGTCGAGAACTCACCACCGACGCGCGCGCCGCGCAAAGATCTCAGCGAGCGCGAGCACCAGATCATGACGCAGGCCCATCTCGGTCACACCGACAAAGAGATCGCCTACGAGCTCGGCCTCTCTGTTTCGACGGTGCGAGTGCTCATGCATCGCGCGACGATCAAGCTCGGCGCCGCGACGCGAAAAGACGCCCTCGCGCGCTTCGATGCTCTCGTGCAAAAGCGCGACGAGTGAGAGCCGGAGGGTTGAGGTCTACGCGTGCCGTCCCAAGTAGACGAATCCCCGCTCGATCCGTCCCGCGCGACGTGGTAGCGCCTCCTCTCGATGACGAAAAGTTGGCGACAATTTCTCGAAGGGGCATCGTCCCCCGAGATGCGGCGCCGCTGTCTCTCACTTTCTCTCGCGATCGTCGCTGCCTGCGGAGCTGATGCACGCGGCGCACGTGCTGGGCTTCCGCATCACGCGACCAATGACGCGGGAGTCTCGTCGCCGATCACCGATGCAGGCGTTTCCGATGCGAGCACGACGCCTCCCCCACCCGATCCGGCGACGTACGCCGCACGTCTCGAAGGCGCGGAACACCTCGACGCGCTCTTCTCCGATCTCACGAAGCTCGAACGCGGAAAGCTCGAACGCGACATTCGCATCTTGCAGTACGGCGATTCGCACACGGCGGCCGACATGCAAACGGGTCCGATGCGGCGTGCGCTCCAGCAAGTGTATGGCGACGGCGGACGCGGCTTCGTTCCCATCGGCACGCCTTGGAAGCACTTTCGTCAAGAAGGAATGCTGACGGACAAGAAGGGCTGGACGTGGGAGCGCGGTCTCGAAAAGCGGAAGTACGTCGGCGACGGCATGTACGGCCTCGGCGGCATTTCTCTCATCGCGACGAAGGCAGGTTCGAGTGCGTGGAGCGACATCAAAGTGCCGTTTTCCCGCGTAGACATCGCCTATCTCGAGCGCCCCGGCGGCGGTTCCGTCGACGTGCTCATCGACGGCGTGAAGACCGCGAAAATCGCGACGAAGGGCCCTGCGCCCGTCTCGCGCTTTCATCGCATCACCTTGGACGAGAAACCGCATCGCATCGAGATCGTCGCGCGCGGCGATGGCCCGCTTCGTTTCTACGGCGCCGTGCTCGACCGCGCCGCCAACGGAATCCAGCTGGATGATCTCGGAATCAACGGGCAGCGCGCGATGGATTCTCTGCGTTGGGATCCCTCTCACCTCATCGAGCAGCTCCATTTTCGCGAGCCGGATCTCTTGATCTTCGCGCTCGGGACCAATGAGTCCATCGACGAGTTTCCGATCGCTGCGCACGAAGCCGCGTTCAACAAGCTCGTCGAACGCATGCGCCGTTCGGCTCCCAACGCGAGCTGCCTTCTCGTCGGCCCTCCCGACCGCGCGGCAGCTTCGCCCAATGGCCGTGTGAGCGCGCCGCGCGTCGTCGAGATCGTCGAGATGGAGCGCCGGGTCGCAATCGAACAAAAGTGTGCATTCTACAACGAGTACGCGGCAATGGGAGGCGAGGGCTCGATGGCGCGCTGGGTCGAAAGCGAAGTGCCGCCTCTCGCCCAACGTGACTACATCCATCTTTCTTTTCCGGGCTACGCGCGAATGGGCGTGATGCTCGCGAACGATCTCGTGGCGGCGCACAAGACGTGGAAGAGCGAGCATCCGCAGGCCGTGCTTCCTTCATCCACGGATGGCGGCATTCCGGACGGCGCGCCGGCGCAAGACGCTGGGCCCTAAGAGTACTCGCCGCGTCGATTCGGCGCTTGCCGGGCCTGCGACCCCACTTTCTAGCGTATGCTCCACCCCGGAATTTTGTGACGGAGCCAACAGCCAACCGCCAGCCGACGAGTGCTGGTCAAGCAAATGCAGCACGTTGGCTCCTTGCCGGCGCGGCGCTCGTTTGTGCGATGGGCCTCGGCGGACTGTCGCGATGGACGCTCGGTCTTTCGCTTCTCATGGTCGGAGCTTCGGCGTTTCTTGCGTGGTCGGGAGCGACGCTCGAAGGCGGCGCACGACGCGCCGCGACGACCCTCCTCGGGCTCGCGATTGGGCTCTGCGTCTTCACGGCGTTTCAGACGATTCCACTGCCGCTCGGCTTCGTGCGTGCGCTTGCGGGGCCGAACGGTGAGACGTGGGCGAAGGCGCTTTCGGCGTTTCGTGAAGCGCCGCCCGCGTTCGTGACGTTCAGTCTCGATCCCATTGCGACGCAAACAGAGCTCGCGCGGGGACTCCTCTATCTTCTCGCGTTCGTCACCTCTCTGCGTCTCGCGGAGCGGCGCGAAGGCATGCGCTTTCTCACGACGGCGATCGTCGTCGTCGCGGTCGCGCTCGGAGTCACGGCGCTCCTTCACCCTGCGCTCGGCGCGGAGCGCGTCTTCGGCGTGTATGCGCCGCAGTCGGCTCGCAGCGCACGGCACATCGCGCCGATCCTCAATCCCAATGCGCTCGCCGACTTCATCAACATCGGCTTCGCCCTCGCCTTCTCCGAGCTGCTTGCCAAGGGCACGCCCATCCCGCGCGCGCTCTCCGCGGCGGTCGCGATCCTCCTTGCGGCGATGCAACTTTGGATCGCTTCACGCGGCGGGGTCGTCGCGCTCATCGTCGCGATCTTTTTGCTTCTCTGGATTCATCGCAGTGCGCGCGACACGCGGGCAGGCATCGCGCCGACGGCCATCCTCGTCGGCCTCGTGACCGTCGCCTCCATCGGAATGATCGTGCTCGCGAGCTCGACCGAGGCGTTCGACGAAGTCGCCGACGCGAACATGGGTAAGCTGACGATGCATTGGCAAATCCTGCCGCTTCTGAAGGTGTTTCCGCTCTTCGGCATGGGCCGCGGCGCATTTGAGAGCACGTACCCCGCGTATCGCTTCACGGGTGAGGGCGGCTATCTCGTCTTCGCACATCCCGAGAACATCATCCTGCAGTGGACGACCGAGTGGGGGATCTTGGTCGGCGGCATTGCCCTCGTGCTCGTCGTCGTCACGCTTCGTCCCGCGACGGCCCTCGCGCGGCGCACCGAGACCTTCGGCGCTTGGACTGCGCTCGTCATCGTCGCCCTTCACAACCTCCTCGATCTCGGAACCGAGATCCCCGCCAACATGCTCGCGCTCTCGATCGCAGCGGGCATCGTGACTTCGGGATCGGGCCAAGCACGCAAGCCTCTCGATACGTGGCGCGCGCACAAAACATTGATCCGCGGCTCCGCCGTCGCGTTGACGGCGTTCGGCGTGTTCCTTCTCGCGTTGCACATGAACCGCGAGCTCCACGACGATCGCGAACGTCTCGTGAAGATCGCCGCGGATCCTTCGGTGAGCAAACCGCAGTTTTACGACGAGCTCCGCCAAGCGATCTTGCGTCATCCCGCGGAGCCTTATTTTCCCTATCTCGGAGCCCTGCGCGCGGCGGCTCCTCCCGAAGAGAAGACGGAGGTCGTGACGGCCTGGGTCGCACGAACGCTCGAACGCTCGCCGATGCATGGCCCCGCACATCTCGTTCTCGCCCGCGCGCTCTATGCGCGTGTGCCTGCGCAAGCCCGCGTCGAGTATCGCCTCGCCGTGACCGAAGAGCCGGCCGCGACCGAGACGCTGAGTGAAGCTGCGCCGCTCATCCGCTCGTACGACGATCTGCTCGAGCTCCTCCCGCGCGGGCAAGCACGCGCCAATGCGGGAAGCTTGCTCTCGGCGCTCGTCGAGAAGCGTCTCCCTGCGGCATCGTGGCGGCTCGACGACCTTCTTCTCGGCGAACACGAGAACGAAGTGCCCGTTCATTCGCGGCGCGCCAAGCTTCTCGTGGCGGATGCGACCGCGCCTGCACCCTACTGCGAAGAGGGCAGAGACGCTTGTTACCGCCGTGCGACCGAAGAAGTCGAACACGTCATCGCGCTCAAACCGACGCGTTGCGAGGGCTACACGTATCGCGTCGATCTCGCGCTCGCGCGAGGTGAGACGAAGTCTGCGTTCGAAGCATTCTTGAAAGA
>JAHFDV010000081.1 GCA_023248815.1 Myxococcales bacterium | reverse complement strand
GAAGGGCATCGAGATAGCAGCTCTTGCATCCTGCGCCGCAGCGCGCGTTCACCGCCATGTGTACTTCGAGTGGTGCGCTGTGGTTCGTCGCGGTCGGCGTCGTCGGCGCGATTCCGAGTGCGCGCAGCGCATCGTGATCGAGCGCGACCAACGTACCGCGTATCGAATCGTCTCCCCCGTCGACCCGCGCCCAAGCCCCCCAGTTCTCGTGGCGAAGTTTCACTCTTGGTCCCCTTCGGTCTTCTTCGAAGAGGCCCGGTTCTCATCGCTCGCCTCTCCGGCCTCCTTGCGCAGCGCCAAGAGAACGATGGCGACGAGCGCCGTACCCGCCGCGGCACCTGCGAAGAGAGTGTCGACCACGCTGCCGATGCTCGAGCAGTTCGCCCCTTTTCCGCTGCGAATGCGCATTGCGTCGAGCGGCACAGACTCTTTGTCTTCGGGAAAGGTCACAGCGAAAATCCTCGCAGATAGGCCGGGTTGATGCGATCGAGAACGAGAAAGGCCGCGCCCAGAATCGAAAGAGCGGCCAACGATCCGAGCAGCGCGCGCCGATTCGGGAACGCTTGCCGTATCCAAGTGGTCGCGACGAGCAGCGGCGCCGAGAAAATCGCGAACCAAAGAAATGGGCGATACGAGCCCGTCTCGTAGTTGTTCGCGAAGACTCCTCCGAGCGCGATCCATCCCATCGTTGCCAGAATCGCAGCGGCCGGGATCTCCGCACGACTCTTCCGCTCGTCGCTGCGTCGCATACGAACGAGGGCGAATGCGGCGAGCGTCGCGTAGACAACGAGCACGCATCGGGCAAGGGTGCGCGCGATCCCACGCCGCCGAGCGCGCAAGAAATCGTCGAGAATCCAGGGCTCTCCGCGACCTTCTTCCGCGACGCGCCTCGCAAGGCCGTCGTCGTGGGACAGACGAGCTACTTCGTACAAGCGCGTGGCGGCGAGCCGCTTCGAGAATTCATCGCTCGTGCTCGAAACCACTTCGAGGAACGCCTCCTTTGCGCGACCGAAGTCGCCGAGGCGAAGATAAGCATCGCCGAGAAGAAGAAGACTCTCCGAGCGAAGCGCCCGTGACGGCGCCAATGCGTATGCCCGTCGTCGCAGCTCCTCGAGCGATGCCGCATTCTCGGGATCGATGCGTCGCGCGTGCTCCAAGAGGCTCAGCATCGCAAAGGCGTCGTCGTCACGCGCGTTCAAGTAAAGAATACGGGCACGAGCGTCGTCGCCGAAGGATCCACTTGGATCGAGCTCGAGCACGCGGCGATAGCTCGCAGCTGCGCTCTCGAAGGCGAACGCCTGCTCTTCGTGTTCTGCTTTGTGAAAAATGTCGGCTGCACTAGGCTCGCCCGCGAACGAGACGACCGCGACCGAAGAGGAAGTAACGATGATCGCGAAGACGGCGAACCAAAACGACCAACGCCGCGAGGCTGCCACGGGCGAACGTTCCCACAGAACGCGCTCGAAAGTAAGCCCGCAATGGCTTCTCGTTCTCGCATCGACGGCGTGTAGTTCACGCTGCGATCACAAGCCGTACGTGCCGTACACGATCGAAGAAGCGAGCGTTTCGGATGCCGCACTCGCGCAAAGCACGGACGCCGGCTTCGGAAAGAAGCGCGCTGCCTTGGCCCCGCCGAACAGCGCGCGCTGGCAGCTCGGTGGAGAAGAGTGGTCGGCTCCTTCGGAGCACGTCTTCGTGTCGGCTCTCGAGCCGTCGGGCATCGGTGATCGTCGCGGCGTCGTTGCGCTCGCACGTCACACACTGCGTCCTCGCGAGGTCAGCGTCGTTTACCTGCGCGCCCATGCGCCTCCGACCGTCTTTCTTCTCGCCGGCGTGGAGTCGTGCGACGCGGAGCCGCGACGCGAGCGCCTCGAGTCGTTGAGCGAAACTGAAGTGCTCGTCGAAATTCCCGAGACCTGCGAAGGGCACCGGCGACAAGCGCTCGTCTTGAAGGTGCAAGAAGCGTCGTTTGCCATCCGCTTTCGAGCGCTCGTCGAGGATCCTCAAGGGATGTCGTCTTCCGTCCTCGACGTCTCTTCGGAAGATCTCGATGGAGACGGCGTTGCAGACCTCACGCTGCGCCTCTCCGACGCCGCCATTCCGAGCGCGTCGGTTCCGCTCCGCTTCTTCGATCGATCTTCTGGGCTGAGCCAAGACAGCGCAGAACCAAATGGCTCGATTCTCAAATTCTCTGCGGACCTGAGAGAGAAAGGCGTCAAAGCGAACGAGATCTTGCCGCGCGTTGCGGCGTATCGAGAGCTCCTGATCGGCGTTTGCGAGAACAAGACGCGCTTGCGACTCGAGGCCGGGCGCGCTTGTCCCGAGCTTCCCGCGCTCGTCGACCTCATGAACGCCGAAGCGCGCATGCGTCTCGTATCGGGCGACGCGCTCGGTGCAGCCGCGCTCTTCCGAGAAGTGGGGGAGCGGCTCTCTTCCCTCGCGAACGGCGAGAAGCGATCCGAGGCTTATGCAAAGGCTCTCCGCGCGAGCTTGCCGGTCGTCTCCGATGGCAGCATTCGCGAGCTGTCGGCGAAACCCACGCGCGTCGAAGGAAGCGTGCATGCTGCACCTATCGAATTCGACCAGGCGGGAACGCTCGAAGTCGTCACCGAAGCCGGCGTCGTCCAAGCCAACCTCAAGACGTCCGAAGAAATTCGTGTCGGTTCGTCCGTATGGAATCTTTCGCTAGTTTCGCCCTCGCAAACGCGACGCCTCTTCGAGGCGCAGTGCGAGCCGCGCGGCACGTTCGGGCACACGTTCGCGGCCGCGGCGCAGATAGACGATCGCGACGTGATGCTCCGGACGAACGCGTGTAGCACTCCGCGCTCAGCCGTCGTTCGGCCCGTCGTGGCAACGGACGATGGGCTGACGCTCCTCGTGGACGGAGAGCCGGTTACGCTCAATGCCGACTTTTCGACGCGTCGTGGAACGCTCGATCGCGCGAAAGCCAAGCATGTCAAAGGTGGCGCGGCATCGCCGCTCGCGAAGTGGAGCGTTGCGCCCGTCTCGCTCTTTGGGTCGCGTCTCACGGGACTGCTCGTCGCCGGAGCCAAGCCGCGCCTCTTTCAAGCGCGCGAGCTCGAGAGCGCGATCGGCTCACTTCAAGATTGCGTCATCAACGACCCAGGTGATTCCATCGCATGCATCCGCAACGAGCGCGTGGTCATCGGTACCTGGCGCGCTCCCTGACGACACGTTTGACGAGCGGCGGTATTCCCGCGTCTAGACCGCGGCGTGGATCGAGAGGCGCGTGATTTCAGCGGGTGCTCCGAGACGCATCGGGGGGCCCCAGTAACCCGTGCCGCGTGAAACGTAGATCTGCGTCTCACCGAATTTCTGAAGTCCAGCGACGACAGGTTGCTCGATCCCGACCAGGTAGTTGAATGGGAACATCTGCCCGCCGTGGGTATGACCGCTCAATTGGAGATCGATTCCGTGCGCGGCGGCTTCGGTCACTGCCTTCGGCTGGTGCGCGAGGAGCACCGTGGGGCGTTCTTTGTTTCGGCCGACGAGCGCTTTTGGAAGATCGGCACCGTGGCCATTGCCGAAATCCTTTGCGCGGTGATCGTCGATGCCGACGAGATCGAACCCGTTTTCTCCGCCGATAGCGATGCGCTCGTTGCGAAGCGGGCGAATGCCGAGCGTCGTGAGGAAGGCGAGCCATTCATCTACACCGGAGTAGTACTCGTGATTGCCCGTCACGAAGAACACGCCGTCTTTCGCTCTGAGATTCTTCAGGGGCTCGACGAACTGTCCGAGCTCCGCGACCGAACCATCCACGAGGTCGCCCGTGATGACGACGAGATCGGGACTGAGGGCATTCGTTTGCGCGACGATGTCCTCGATGAACGCGCGACCGATCGTGGGACCGACATGCACGTCGGTGAGCTGCACGATCGTGTAGCCATCTAGCGCGCGATTCCAGCCACCGAGGGCAATCTTCACCTCTTTGACCGCGACCTTTGCCAGCGCAGAAGCGATACCCGTCGTGGCGACGCCCACTCCGACGAGCGCAGTCGCTCCACCGAGTACGCGAGCGAAAAAGAGTCGGCGATCGGCACTGAGCGGCGATTGCGCGCGCGTCACTATGAAACGTACGAGATCCCCCGCACTGAGGATGACGAGCAAGAAAAACATCAGTCCGAGCCAGATCATCGCGACCCAAGCAATCGGTGAAGCGAACGTGCGCGGCAAGGCGCGCATCAAAAGCATCGAGGCTACCGGGAGAAGGGTGAGCGCTACGGCGAGAGCCGTCAGGATGCGCGTCCATGGTGCAGGCAGCTCGACATCGCGGACGAGGCGCGCCCAAAGGTAGTAGTGGACGAGGCTACTCACCCCGAGAATGACGGTGAGAAAAACGGCGATCCTTCCGAGCGACATGTGCAGAGGAAGTTAGTGCACGGAGTCGAACACGGACAAGGTCACGCCCTATTTTGGCCGATGAATTTACGCTTCTTCACACTTCGCGGACGAAAGTCGCGCGCCCATCACTTGTGGCGAGGAGCGGTGGTACAGAGCACGTCGTTCGGATCCCGTGTGCTCTGCAAACACTGCGTATCGCGATCGTGACACGAGACGACGAGCACGCCGTGGCTCTTGAGGTCGTCGAACGACGATCCACCGCGCTGGACGGCGGCGCGCTTCGGCATGTCCTCGCTACATCCCGAGGCGAGAAGAAGATCGATCTTCCGTCCTTTGCCGATGACGTCGATCCGATTGAACTTCGCTTTGTCGGCTGCCGATCCCTTGTCGAAGCTCAGGTTGATGGGCTTCAATTTTTCGACGAGCGCCGCGACATATGTGTCGTCGATCCACGCGTCGTCGAAGCGCGGTTGCTGCATCGCGTTCATGTAGCCGATCGCGCGAAGCTGAATTTCAGGAGGCATACTGGCGGTGACCGTCGTCTTTCCTTTTGGAAGCGGCCTTTCCGGCATCGAACCGTCCCAACTCGAGACGCCCGCATCGCGAATCGTCGGCTCCTTTTTCCCAGCGTCCGCGTCGGCGGGCGTCACCGTGGCCGAAGGAAGGGGAGTAGCTCCTGCGTCCAGCATGGATCCGTACTTGTCGTCTTTGCATGCAATCATCGCGAAGCTGCCGAATGAAAAGCCGATGAAGATTCGCGTGACCGTGTGAAATCGAGAAGTCATGCGCTCGGGATCGCAAGATCCGCGACGAAAAGCAACCTCCTCGCGTTGCCATCGAAGGCGCGCCGGGCGACACTCCCTGGAGATGCACGCTCTCGCGCTCTGGCTCATCGCTGGTTTTCTTCGAGGAGAACCCCTCACGGCGAATGCGACGTGCACACCGGTCGTCGGAAAAGGACGCCTTCGTTGCACTCTAGAAATCACGAGTGTTCGGGAAATTCGCTGGGCCGAGTTCGTCGTGAAAGACGCTCCGCCGATCGCCGATCCTCTGCGTGGACGGATGGGCCCTCTCGACGCCGCGCTCCGCACGGGCAAAGCTTGGAAGTGGGAGTTCGCATTTGCGGGAGTGAAGAAGGGCGAGGGTAACGCGCTTATCGAAGTCCGCGCCGTCACCTGCGAAGGCGAGCATTGCGAGCCAGAGACGAAGACATTTCCCGTGAGCCTTCGCGTCGACTGAGAGACTTCCACGCGAAGTTTGGCCGGCCAATGTTGCGCTTGCTAGCGTTTCGCTCGTGAATCTACCGGGGCAACTACGCACGACGACTCTCGGTGATCTTCTCGGAACGCTTTATCGCGGGCGCGCCTCGGGCGTGCTCGAGCTGCACGAAGGTTCGGGTCGGCACCATCGCGTGACCCTTCGCGCGGGCCTAGTGACCGCGATCGAGTTCGACGGCGCTCTTCCCCCCCTCGGCGATCTCGTGCGCCGCGAAAAGCTCGTGGACGAAGACGCTCTGAATCGGTCCATCCTGATGTCCCTGCGCTCCTCGCGCTTGCTCGGTGAGGTGCTCGTGGACGAGTTCGAGCTCGCACCGACCATCGTCGAATCACTTTTGCGCAGGCAAATCGCTCAGCGTCTCCGTCACCTCGAACAAGTCGTCGACGCGCGCATTCGCTTCCATCCTGCCGAAAAGCCACCGAAGCAGGCGTTCCAAACCCCGCTCGACCCCGAAGCGTTCCTCCACGGGAGAAAGCGCGCACGCGACACGCAAAGCGATGCCCCGGCGTTTTCGGTCGACGCTCACGAGACCTTGGGTGTCTCCCCAACTGCGCTCCCCGACGAGATTCGCCGCGCCTTCCGAACACTCGTTCGTCGCCTCCACCCAGATCTCAACGGGCATCTCCCTGACGCCGATCGCCGCGCGCTGACCACTCGCTTTTTGAAGGTCAAAGAAGCCTATCGCGCGCTCGTGAACGCCGAGCTCGCCTAACACGATTTGAACGCCCTTCGGTTTGGCGCATACCGAGCCGGCCCCGAGCGCGAAGCGCTCCGACCAACACAGGACGAAGCCGGCAAGCGCGTGCGCACTGAAGAACGAATCGCTGCCTTCGCCCGTCGAGGCAGCGCATTCGTTCGGCGCAGCGCTTGAGGTTGGCGAGCTGCACCCGAGCGCGGAGCGCTCCAACAACAAAGCGATGCAGCTGGCACACGTCTGCGCCCTGAAGAGCGAATCGTTGCCCTCGCCCAGCCGAGGCAACGCATTCGCTCAATGGAGCATATTGAGTCCGGCCAGCTGCATCTTCGCCTCTGGGGTGAAGTGTGAGTCCGGGAAGCGTCGAATGAGCTCGCGCCAGGTGTTCTTCGCGTCGTTCCACGACTCCGTCTCGACGTAACAAAACGCGAGCTGATAGAGTGCGTCGTCTTCGACCTCGCGATCGACCGCATTCTCCGTGATCGCGATGAGATGAGGAATCGCGTCGCCGGGTCGCTTCATTTTTCGGTAGGTCGTCGCGAGCACGAGGCGCATCGACGCCGACCCGGCCCCTTCGCCTTTGTATTTGAGCGCCTGTTCGAGGAGCGTTGCGGCCTCCTGGAAACGCTCGAGGCGCAGCTTGTCTTTCGCCTGTTCGTATTGCAGCACGGCGAGCTCGGAGCGCGCCTTCGCCACCGCATCTGCGGCAACGAGCTCTTCGACTTTCGTGAGCGGCTCCTTGCGAAGCGCTTCGTACGCATCGATCATTTCGGCGCGGCGATTTTTTTGAACGAGATCGTAGAACTGCGCAGCTTTTATCTCGGCGCGCGAACGCTCGGCGTCGCGTTTGCGAATCTCCTCGATCTCCTTTTGCGTGCGCGCGAGCTCGGCCGCTTTTCGCTCCGTCTCGCCGCGAATCTCCGAACGAACATTGTCCCACGCGAACTTCACGATGACGAAGAGCGCAACGACGAAAATGCCGTAAGCCGCGGCGCTGTTCAGGACGAGCTTCTTGTCGCCCGATTGCTGGCGTCGCGCGATTGCGCGGAGGTCGGCGGAGTGCGTGGACGACTGATTGGTCGCCTTGATGATGAGCCCGCGCGATTCGATGATTTCGCGCTTGATCTCCTCGAGCTCATCTTTGATTTCCACCATCGGTACGGGGGTTTACGTCGCATCGAGGGGCGAAGCAAGCCGTCTTCAAAATGGGCTCTGACGCGCAGAGCCAAGACGTTTCGGTCGCGCGGTTTCGGAGGAGCTGGCCTTGCCCACCGAAGGGCTTGCGTGCTACCTCCCCACCCCAATCATGGCGAACACGACCGACATCCGAAAAGGCCTCCGCATCGATATCGACGGAACTCCGTTCTACATCGTGGAGCACCAATTCGTGAAGCCAGGCAAGGGGCAGTCGTTCACGCGCTGTCGCGTGCGCAACCTCATGAACGGCTCGGTCATCGAGCGCACCTGGAAGTCGGGCGAAGCCGTCGAGCTCGCCGACGTCGAAGATCGCAAGATGACGTACTCGTGGGAAGAAGAAGACGTCTTCGTCTTCATGGATCCGCTCTCGGGCGATCAAATCAACGTTCAGAAGAATCGCGTCGGCGAAGGCTCGCGCTTCCTCGCTGACGGCCTCGAAGTTCGCGTCACGCTCTTCAACGGCAACGCGATCGGCATCGATCTCCCGGCGAGCGTCGTTCTCCAGATCACGCAGAGCGATCCCGGCATCAAGGGCGACACCGCCAGCGGCGCCACGAAGCCTGCGACGCTCTCGACGGGCGCCGTCGTCAACGTTCCGCTCTTCATCAAAGAAGGCGAGTGGGTCAAGGTCGACACGGAAACGGGTCAGTACCTCGAGCGCGTCAACAAGTAACAACTAGCTTCGGCAGTTCAGCGGGCGATCGTCATCGAGCTTTACGGAAACATCAGCGGCCTTTCGCCTTCGGCCGTAACGACCCTCGAGCGAATCTATCGGCGGCGCGTCCCCCAAGACGTACTGACGACGCCCGAGCTCGTGCGTTCGCTGGTCGACGCGTCGAAAGAGTCGCATCGGCAAGTCGGTGCGCTCGTCCATCGTTCAGGTGAAATCGATTACGTCATCGTCGGTGACGCGAACGGCATGATGCTGCCCGACATCGGGCGCCTGCGCGCAGCCGCTGGTCGCTTCCGAGGTCTCCGTCTCATCCACACGCACGTGCGCGGCGAGCCGCTCACGAAGGACGATCTCGTCGACCTCTTGCGCCTTCGACTCGATCTCGTCGCGGCGATCCAGCTCGCGCCGAACGGCGATCCGCGCTCGATCATGTACGCGCACAACATTCCGGGTGAGCCGCCCACGCGCGAATACGGTCCGATGCCTCTCGCCGAGGCGCGCGTCGATGTCGGCTCGCTGATGCTGGATCTCGAGTCCGAGTTTGCCAAAGCTTCGCGTTCGCGCGAAGTGAAAGGCAAAGACGGCCGCGCGATCCTCGTGCACGTCTTCGATCGCCATCATCCTTTCGACGAGACGCGTCTCTTCGAGCTCTCGGAGCTCGCACGGACGGCCGGCACGGACGTCGCCGACACCGTCGTGCAGTCGCGTGACAAGATCGATCCGAAGTTCGTGCTCGGGCGTGGCAAGCTCGACGACGTCGTCATTCGCGCGATCGAGCTCGATGCCGAGACCCTCATCTTCGATCGCAATCTCTCGCCGAGTCAGGCGGCGGCCATCGCGAAGATGAGCGATCTGAAAGTGATCGACCGAACGCAGCTCATCTTGGACATCTTCGCGCAGCGCGCCGAGAGCAAAGACGGCAAACTGCAAGTCGAGCTCGCTCAGCTGAAGTACAGCCTTCCTCGCCTCGGACAAAAGGACGATTCGCTCTCGCGTCTCACGGGCGGCATCGGCGGGCGTGGCCCCGGCGAAACGAAGCTCGAGATCGGAAAGCGCCGCGCGAAAGAACGCGTCCAGCACCTCGAAGAGCAGCTCGAAAAGCTCGGAAAGCAGCGCGAGCAAAGAAGGCGGAAACGCACGCGCACCGCGATTCCGACGGTCGCAATCGTCGGCTATACGAACGCGGGAAAGAGCACGCTGCTCAATACGCTGACGGGCGCCGAGGTCTTCGCCGAGGACAAGCTCTTCGCGACGCTCGACACTCGCTCGCGCAACTTGCAAGTTGGTTGGGCGGGGTATGGCGGCCGCGAGATCGTCGTTACCGACACCGTCGGCTTCATCCGCGACCTTCCGAAAGATCTCTTCGCGGCTTTTCGCGCCACGTTCGAAGAGGCGGCCGATGCCGATCTCCTCATTCACGTCGTCGACGTTTCGGATCCCGCGCGTGAAGATCACATGGCGACGACGGAAGCGCTCCTCGAAGAGCTCGACCTCCACGAGATCCCGCGCGTCATCGTCTTCAACAAATCCGACCGAGAAAATTCCGTCATCGGGCATGCGATCGCGAAGAAGCACGATGGCGTGCTCGTGTCGGCGATCGACCGTGAATCCACGCGGCCGTTGCTCGAGCGCATCGCTCATGAGCTGCGCGAACGTTGGGACGAAAGCGCGACGATCCCTGCCGATCGCCCTTCGCGTGCATTGGTCGCTGCGAAGAGCTCGGAAGACGATTTCGATGTCGACGAATACGGTGAGCGCGAGGTCGCCGAGCAGGAAGAGACGACGCTCGACACGCTCTTGCGAAAAGCCGGCAAGCGAGTCCGCAAGACATTGAACTAAAGTGCTCAATCTCCCGCAATTCGAGCCGAATTCGGATCGCGCATCGTCCGAAGGCAATCGAAATTGCCGCAAGCAGGAGCTAGAGTCGCGCCATGACTTCGCGCACGATTCGTTCGCCCCGTGGCACCGAGATCTCCTGCAAAGGTTGGGTTCAAGAAGCAGCGCTTCGCATGCTCCACAACAATCTCGATCCCGAAGTCGCCGAGCGCCCGCAAGATCTCGTCGTCTACGGCGGCACGGGCAAAGCGGCGCGTAACTGGGAGGCGTTCGACATCATCGTTCGCGAGCTTCGAGACCTTGCCGATGATGAGACACTGCTCGTGCAGTCCGGAAAAGCCGTCGGTCGTTTTCGCACGACGAAAGACGCGCCGCGCGTACTTCTCGCGAACTCGAATCTCGTTCCCAAGTGGGCGACGTGGGACGAGTTTCGTCGCCTCGAAGCGCTGGGACTCACGATGTATGGGCAGATGACCGCGGGCTCATGGATTTACATCGGCACGCAGGGAATCTTGCAAGGCACTTACGAGACGTTCGTCGCCGCTCGCAAAATCGTCATCGAGCGCAAGAAGATCGCCGACGAGCCTGCGGCCCTTTGGGTGCTCACGGCAGGTCTCGGCGGAATGGGCGGTGCGCAACCGCTCGCAGCAACGATGGCCAACATGAGCTGTCTCGCGGTGGAGATCGATCCCGAGCGCATCCAAAAGCGTCTCGATACGAAGTACGTCGACGAACGAATCGACGATCTCGACGCGGCGCTCGCACGTCTCGAAGAGGCGAAGCGCGCGAAGAAGCCGATCAGCATCGGCCTTCTCGGAAACGCCGCAGACGTCTATCCCGAGCTCGTGAAGCGCGGCGTCATCCCGCCGCTCACGACCGAGCAAACGAGCGCGCACGATCCTTTGAACGGCTACGTTCCAAAGGGGCTCACGCTGGACGAAGCCGCAGAGCTCCGTACGAAAGATCCGAAGGGCTACGTCGAGCGCGCGAAGAGCTCGATGAAAGACACCGTCGACGCGATGCTCGCCTTGCAGGCGGCGGGCTCCGAAGCGTTCGACTACGGAAACAACATCCGCCAAGGCGCCGAAGAGGCGGGCTGTGCGCGCGCGTTCGACATCAAAGGCTTCGTGCCGCTCTACATTCGTCCGCTGTTTTGCGAAGGCAAGGGACCTTTCCGTTGGGCGGCGCTCTCGGGCGATCCCGAAGACATCGCCGTGACCGATCGCGCCGTCCTCGAAGCCGTGCCACACGACGAAGACTTGAAGCGCTGGATCAAGATGGCGGGCGAGCGCGTGAAGTTCCAAGGCCTTCCATGCCGCATCTGTTGGCTCGGCTACGGCGACCGCGCGAAGGTGGGCCTCATCTTCAACGAGCTCGTCCGCACCGGCAAAGTGAAAGCGCCGCTCGTCATCGGACGCGATCACCTCGACTGCGGATCCGTCGCTTCACCCAACCGCGAAACCGAGAGCATGAAAGACGGCTCCGACGCGATCGCCGACTGGGCCATCTTGAATGCGCTCGTGAACACTGCTGCCGGCGCAAGCTGGGTCAGCTTTCATCACGGCGGCGGCGTCGGGATTGGCAACTCACTCCATGCGGGCATGGTCGTCGTGGCGGACGGGACGCCCGAAGCCGCGGCGCGCCTCGAACGCGTGCTCACGAGCGATCCGGGAATGGGCGTGATCAGGCACGCGGACGCGGGCTACGAAGAGGCCATCGACTGTGCACGCGAAAAGAACGTGCACGTGCCGCACTTGGCGGGATGAGAACCGCGCTCAGCGGAGATCGACGGGAGCGGCCGGCATCGCAATCGTCGATTCGACGAGATTGACGACGCGCTCGTTCTTGTCTTCGGTAATCGTAACTTGCACGGAGAGATCGGGCGCCTTCAAGAAGAGGCGGCCATGTCCGGGCGTCGCAGTCGTCGCGTGGAAGCCGCCCTTCACGAGCTCCTTCTCGTAGAAGGCATTGATCTCGTCGGGAGTGTGGCTCGTACGGAAGACCGTTGCGCCGTAAGCGCCGTTTTGAAGACGAGCACTGAAGCGGCGAACAGCGTCCGGCGGGCGCGGCGCGAAAAGCGGATCCGATCCGCGGGAATCACCCTTTTCCGGAATCATGAAAGCGTTCAAGTCGAATTGCTGATTCGTCCAAGCCGCCATGACTTGGCTGCCCACGCCGCTCTCGGGCTTGCGCACGTAGACGAAGCGCATCATTCCGAGCTCGCCGAGGTTGCCCGTCTTCGCGAACGCTTCCAACGCGGGGCCGACGCCCACGGGCGACGCTTCGCTACGCGCAAGGCAGCTCACGACGCCGTCGTTGTCGCCGAAGCGCTTCACGACGCCCATGCCTGCTGCTCCGAGTCCTTTCGGGGCCTTTCCGAAGAGCGGATCGACGGAGCTCGGGTGGCCATCGCAATAGTCGGTCATGCGCGCCATGACGACGTCCATCGATTGATCCGTGCCCTGCGCGGTGAAGTACATCGTCTCGCCGTTGAGCTCGACCTTCTGTCCTTGGTTCAAGAGGTCACGTAGCTCGAAGAGCTCGCGTCCAAAGTTGAGCGACGTTTCACCTGCCTTTGCGACGCCGTACTTGCCGAGGCCGATGACACCGATGCTCGCGAGAGCTGTCGCGTAAGCGCCGACGCGCCACCACGCGTGGAACTTTCTCTTCATTGAAAAAATGTTCATGGGCTTGCTCCTGCCTCTGGAGGAAGACGCGGAAGAAGAAATTCACGGGCAAGTTCGGCGACCGCGATCGTCGAGGCGTCGGAGATGTTGATTCTGGGATCGCCCGGAATTCGCTGACAGAACTGCGCCGAAAATCCCTTCGCTTGACCCGCGAAGTTCATGTATGCACCAGAGAAATTGGTCGTCTTCCGGTCCGTTTCGTCGGCTCCGAGAAGTGCCGTGAAAAGCTGGTCGAGGTTGTTTGGATCGTTAGCGAGGTTCGTATAGTAGCCCCTCGTCAGGGCTCGTACGTCGACGCCCTCCCACTCCAGGTCCTGGGTCACGGTCCCTAGAACATTCAAGGGCTTAAACTGAGAGGTGTTGTCGGGCATGGTCGTGCGAGATGTGGCGCGCGAGTCAGGCGCGATGGCGCCCGCGTAGGCAGATGGGCCGCCCCAGCTCGTGTATTGGCCCGAGTTCCCGGAGGATGTGAACAAGGCTGGCGCCACGCACTCGGCGTGAATGAAGGCGCGTGCCTCTTGCTGCATGGAAAGTGCACGCAAGTGAGCACGGCCGGCCATCGTCATGGCGCCATAGAGAAGGACGAGCACCGGGAAGATCACGGCGCCTTCGACCATTGCGGCGCCGCGCTGAAGATGCTTTTGGGACGATTTCACTTCACGTACCTCGCGCCTTGATTGGCCAAGTGAGAGCTCTCGACGATTGGGAGTGCCCCCGCGCCACAGACGATGCGCGAGCCCAGCGCGACGCTGCAAGGATAGCTCGCAGTAATCGTTGCCACGAGCTCATCGTGTTGCGCCCGGCTGCCGCCCGTGATGGCGACGCTCATCGTTATGATTCCGCGCCAGGGACCCAAAGAAGCTTCCGCCGCTTGTTGCGCGAGCCCATCGTCCCGCTCACCGGATCGATCGTGAAATTCTCCATGGGAGACGGCTGCGGCCCTAACAGCCACACCGGCTGCATGACGAACCGCCATCTTCGCGCACGTAGCGAGGGCTAGCTGCGCAATCGTGAAGAAGCAAATCAGGAGCGGCATGAGCACCACAGCAAACTCCGGGAGCACTGCGCCACGAGATTCTCGAAGGAGTGGGCCGAGGGCGCCGCCCCTCTTGGTTCCACTGACGTTCTTGCGACCAAGAGATTCAGTGCATCGCATTTGCACGCCCTTCTGCCTTGATGAGTCGCGCTCGCCATTCCGGCCTGAAGAGCGTCATGTCCTTCGACGCCGCTCCCATCGCGCTAGATGAGCGCCCATTGCACGTGGAGTCGTTCCACTGGGCAGCGCAGTCGTAGAAAAATTCCGCACTTGCGAAGTAGGTCGCAGTCTCCTGCTCCGTTCCTGCCGTGACCTGCCCGACGACTCCCTGCGGTTTCCGATTGTTGTCGGTCAGTGTTCCGCCGATTTCTCCCGTCGAGGCGAACGCCCTGCCACCATTTTCATAGTCGGCGCCCGCGCCATCGGGGAAAAACGCATACTTTCGGGTCGACCAATAGTTCGCGCCGCCTATCGCTCCTCTGTCGGTCGAGTCGCACCAAAAGTCTTGGGCGATCCGGTTTGTCGTAAAGAGGCTATTGCGGAAGCTTTGGAAACTGCCGCCGTTGATGACGGATGCCGTATTCCGTGCCGGGAGCTCCGAGACGAGGTTACGGTCGACCGTGCTCGCGTTAAACAACGCGTCTTGCGCCGCGCGAACGCAGAGGGACGCGAGCGTGCGGTCCGCTCCGCCCGTGCCGGCGTTGATATCTGTGTTGATGGGAAGATGCCCCGTCGCCGTGGTAATCCCAGTGACGCGCGCGCCACCGCCATTCTGCATATTCACGAGCGAGCCAACTCCATCGAAGTGAGCGGCCATCTCTCCTGCCAGGTCGCGGGAGGCAACGGCGTAGTTCGTCGCCGCGTCGTCCTGGGCGTGAACGAACGCGTCGACGACGAATCCGTTCGCGTACTCCACGAACATGTTTAGCCCGCGGATCCAATTGTGGGTGACGACGATGCGAATAGGGAGATCATTCGGTACGCTTCCGTTGAGCCCGGTCCGATCGAGGTAGTTGGTAAACCGTTGGCCGGGGGCAAACGGTCGTCCGGGGGCATTCCACGGAAGGAGCGACATTAGCGTCGGGTTTTCTCCACAAGCCCACCCACTGTTCATCAGACCGCTGACACTCCCGTCATCGACGGTGACGCTCATCTCATCACCGTGGCCAACGGCGTTGCGTGTCTTGAGATCGAGGCAGCCAAACGGCGGAAGGCGCCCGAGCTCGAAACTTCTGGGAGATACCTCACCCGTCGCGATCGTAAAGTACTTGCTCAGGCCGAAGCCCCAGGCCGGCACGCCGATGATTTGCGCCAGGTGGAAAAACGTCGCTTCCATCATGCGGAAGGTTAGAAATCCGTAGCTCATGCAGAGCAAGAAGACGTTGAGTGACGCTATGACGTTCATGCCACGCGCTTGAATGATGGCGGCTCCAATCGCGACGCTGTCCGCCGCTTCCTGTCCACGCTCGCGGAACAGAAACGCCTTCCCGACGCCGATCGTGAAGAAGGTGAAGCCAACGAGCGCCATCGCCATGAAGAGGCCGATGATCATGACCGCGCCGCGATCGTCCTCGCTGAAGTTCGGTTTTTTCGAACTCGTGTTCTTTACGATGAGGTCTCGGGAAGCTTGAATCGGCACTAGAACGCCTCCTTCGCGGGATGATTCGCTAGTCGCGCACCACTGGAATGTTTCCATCATGACGAAAGGGCAATGGAGTGTCGAGGTGGTAAACTGCGAGATCGGCAGATTGGTCGTCCTTCGTCGGGGAAGGTACGACACGTAATTTATCGAGCCGAACGCGGACGAGTTTGTACACTCCGAGTTAGATGTCGCGCTTCCTTCGTTCGCTCCCGCTCGTGGCGATTCCTTTTGCCTGGCTTTGGTCGTCCGCCGCCTGTCTCGCGCCGACGCAGATTCACTTGGTGCTGACTTCGAACCTGTGTGCCACGAATCCATCTACCGAAGTCGCGATCTACTCCGGCGCCTATTCGCTCCAAGACCCCAAGTCCCCGCCGCCCGTCGCGGTGAAGAAGCTCTGCGCTGGAAACGTCGTGCGGCCCAACGCAGACTTCTATTTTCATCCCTCGGGAGCCACGGATGACTACCTGGAGGTGCGCGTTGTCGCGGCCGTAAATGGAATCGCCGATGATTGCCCGCTCAACAAGTTGGCCGACGGGAGCACGGCTCCTGGAGGCGATTCCTGCGTCATCCAGCGAAGGCGTCTGCGTTACTCGGAGAATGTCGATGTGCAGCTCGAGGTCGACCTGAGCGACGTGTGTCTCGGCGAAGCGTGTGACAAGAACTCGACCTGCGTCCAGAAGGGGATCTGCAAGCCCTCCGATGTCGAAGAAGCTAAGCGATGCGATGGTGGTCCGTGTTCAGATGCGGA
>JAHFDV010000080.1 GCA_023248815.1 Myxococcales bacterium | reverse complement strand
AAACCGACGACGCGTTTCACGGGAACGCGCTCTTCGAAACAATCCATTCCGCAGATGCTCGCTGTGCCCGCTGTCGGCCGCAAGATGCCCATGAGAAGGCGCATCGTCGTCGTCTTGCCCGCGCCGTTCGGTCCGAGAAGACCGAAGAGCTCACCGCGGCTGATTTCGAGATTGAGGTCCGATACCGCCGCGAACGTGCCGAATGTTTTCCCGAGTCCCCGTACTTCGATCATCGGGGCGATTCATAGCATGCAGAAATCGATTCGGCTTCTCGGGCGCGATCTCCCCTATCGCCGCGCGGAATTATTTCGACGTCACGAAGTCGAATCCGCCGGAGACCGAGAGACCGAAGTCGATGCGCCTACCGAACTCTGCGGTCGTGGTGGCGAGGTTTGCCGAAGCCGAGCCCTCGCCGAGATCGAGATTCGTGTTCACGTACGTGTGCTGGCGATCAAAGCGCTGGAGGGGTGCACGCGCAAAGAGCGAGAGTCCGAACGTTCCCTGGAACGTCTTTCCGCCCCAGCCCCAATCGACGCCCGCGCGCATGCCCGCGTGGGCGATGAAGGCCGACGTTCCGAGATCGATGTCGAAGAGATCGCCCGATCGCAGGGTCTCTTGGTGCGCGCCGATATCGGCGAGTAAGTGGTAACGGCGCACGCCGTCTGGAAGAACGACTCCGACAAGGGCGCTTCCCGAGTAGAGCGAGTCCGAGAAGAGAGCCGGCGTGGCATCGACCGCGAGCCCGCTCTCGAAGTACTTCACGCGATACGTGAGCGCCGCGCCCGCATGCACGACGTATGAGCTGAAGCCCGTGTTCACTTCGAGATGAAGCGCGTCTCTTCCACGCTTGCCGTACGCCGCGTCGCTCGGTGCATTTGGCGGAACGTCGACCGTCGGTGCGCCCGTGCTGGCGGGGACGCTGCTGCCGACACCTCGTGTGCCCGCGACGAGCTCGTCGGCGAGAGCGTGATTCGCAGAGAGTGAGATGGCGAGAGCGGCAGCGAGGGCGAAAAACGAAGAAACAGGTTGGTGCATGTTTGCCCTCTCTTCTTGCACCGCGCGTTCCACGAGCGATCACGAATGGCTGCGCACAATTGCGTGGAGTTTGGCGGCGCTCCGTAACGCTCTGTTCACGCCCGTCGTCGACGATTCACGGTCGCGGGATCGCGAACGCGCGGTCACATGGCTATTCGACACAGCTTGCGTCCGTCGCTGGCGATGCCACGAGTGGATACACGGCCGCGCTCGTGTTCGCGATCGCCGAGTGAATGAAATCGCAGAGTGAATGAAATCGCAGAGTGAATGAAATCGCAGAGTGAATGAAATCGCCGAGCAGTCAGCTCAGCCGAGCAAATAGGGCTGAAACGAACCTCCTCCCGGAGGTCGCCGAAGTGGTTATGCTCTTTCCCATGAGCAACGAGGCCTCGGCGAAAAGCGTCAACCCACTTCTCCTCCCGGAATTCGCGGTCCCGTTCGAGCGCATCACCGCTGGCGACATCGTTCCCGCGGTGGACACGCTCATCCAGCAATCGACGGATGCGATGAACGCGATCATCGCTGCGAAGCCGCGAACGCTCGAGAACACTTTGCTCGCGTTCGATCGACTTTCGGCCGAGCTCGAAGAGACCGTATCGCTCGTCTCCCATCTCGAAAGCGTTGCGACGAGCGACGCCCTCCGCGAGGCGTACGCCGCCGTGCAGCCGAAGCTCGCCGCCTTTTCGAGCTCGGTATCGCTCTCCGAAGGGCTCTATCGCGCGCTCAAAGAAGGCAACGACATGCCGTGGGCAAAAGAGCTCTCGGGCGCAAAGAGACGCTTTCTCGAAAAGACGCTCGACGATTTTCGACGATCGGGCGCCGAGCTTCCAGAAGAAGGAAAGAAGAAGCTTGCGGCCGTGGACGCCGAGCTCGCGCAAGTCACGAACATCACGTTCTCGCAAAACGTGCTCGACTCGACGAATGCGTTCGAGCTCCTCGTAGAGAACGAAGAAGAGCTCGCAGGCCTTCCTGAAGGCGCGATCGCCGCAGCGCGTGCGAGCGCCGAATCGAAGGGCCAAAAAGGCTGGCGGTTTACGCTTCAGGCGCCGAGCCTCATCGCAGCCCTCACGTATCTCGACGACGGAAAAATTCGCGAGAAGATCTATCGCGCGTTCACCACGCGCGCCTCGAAACCACCGCACGACAATCGCCCCGCCGTGAAGCGCATCCTCGAGCTCCGAAGAGAGCGCGCCAATCTCCTCGGCTTCACGAACTTCGCCGATCTCGCTCTCGCCGACCGCATGGCCAAGAACGGAAAGGCCGCGAGGAAGTTCGTGGAGGATCTCCGCGACAAGACGATGCCCTACTTCGAGCGCGAGAACAAAGAGCTCGAGGCGTTCGTGAAAGCGAAGGAAGGAAACGACCGCGAGTTGAATCCTTGGGACGTGGGGTATTACGCGGAAAAGCTCCGCGCAGAGAAGTACGACTTCGACGAAGAGGCATTGCGCCCTTATTTCGAGGCCAATCGCGTGATCCAAGGCATCTTCGAAATCGCTTCACGCCTCTACGGCATTCGCATCGCGGAGTGGAAAGACGCACCCGTTTGGCACGAGTCGGTGAAGGCCTACCGCGTCGAGGACGACAAGGGCGACTGGATTGCCGCGTTTTACGTCGACGTGTTCCCGCGCGAAACGAAGCGCGACGGTGCGTGGATGCAAGGTCTCTTCACGGGTCGCACGCTCGGCGCACGTCACCCGCGTCATCTCGGTGTGTTTTGCGCCAACGTCACTCCGCCCGTCGGCAATGGTCCTGCACTTCTCACGCATCGTGAGGTAGAGACGCTCTTCCACGAATTCGGTCACCTCATGCATCACGTGTTCTCGCGCGTGGAGCTCCGCGCGATGTCGGGAACGTCGGTGGCTTGGGATTTCGTCGAGCTCCCTTCGATGATCATGGAGAACTGGTGCTGGGAGAAAGAAGCGCTCGATCTTTTTGCGCGTCACTACGAGACGGGCGCAACCATTCCCGACGACCTTCTCCAAAAGATGCTCGCCGCGCGCAGCTTCCGCGCAGCCAACGCCATGATGCGTCAGCTCGGCTTCGCCGAATCGGACCTCGCGCTCCACGTCGACTTCGATCCCGCGAAGGGCGGCGATGCCGTCGAATTCACGCGCTCGATCATGGCGAAATACTCGCCCGTCGCGCCGATCCCCGAATCGGCCACCATCGCGTCGTTCGGGCATCTTTTCTCGAGCCCCGTTGGTTATGCCGCCGGCTATTACTCGTACAAATGGGCCGAGGTGCTCGAAGCCGATGCGTTCTCACGCTTCAAGCGCGAAGGCCTTCTCGGTGGAGCCGCCGGAGCCGCCTTCCGTGAGAACATCCTCTCGCGCGGCGACTCACAAGATCCGCAAGATCTCTACAAGGCGTTCATGGGCCGTTCGCCCGATCCCGAAGCGATGTTCATTCGCGCGGGTCTTATCGCTTCGGCAACGTCTTCGTAAGCGCTGCGTGCTGAACGCCTTCAGGCGCGTGTTGCGCTTGAAGGCATGGTGTCGCGCTCAGCGGATGCTGCGCAGCGCCATCTCACTGCTCGTTGGCGGCGAAGCTCACGAGCTCGACTTGGCGATCCGGATCCATGTCGCTCGCGACGACGTAACCGATGCCTTCGTTCTCGGCGACCGTGACGGCATAGCCGTGATTGCGGCCAATTCGCACTTCGGCCGTGCCGACGGAGCGCGGAGCGAGATCGCTCGACTGCACTTGAATCTTGCGCGGATCGAACACCATCACGCTGAGGCGGCGCGTATCGGCTCCCTGCCCCACTTCGTATTGGAGCATCGCAGCGCGCTCTTTGTGCATCGGAAGCACGCGGCCTCCGATGAACTTCGCACCGCCACGCACGTTCATCGGGCGAATCGGAACACCGACGTACTGCTCGAAATCACGCACGCCTCGCGCATCTGTACGTTCGGGCGGAAGGGGATGTGAGTGCTCGGAGACGAAGTCCGAGAGAACGTCTTCGGGAATCGCCGCACTCCAACGTGAGCGCTCGCGCTCCGTGTAGACGAGAATGGCAGCGGCGGCCGCAGCGACGGGAACGGCGGCAAGCCACCATTTTGGCCTTCGTCCGGCGATGTCTTTCTTGTGAGCGGCACTCTTCGCGGCTTCAGCGGCCATCGCCGCGGCAAGACGCGCGCGAAGCGCATCGGGCGCCTTTTGCGCGACGGCATTTTTCATCGACGCGCGGGTTGCGCGTTCGAGTGCGGAGCGCTCACGACAGCGCTCGCAGGTAGCAACGTGCTCCTCGAGCTCGATCAACCGCGAGGGTTCGAGCGCACCATCGAGCCAATGCCCGATTTGCGGGAGCGTACGAGCACAGTCGTTCATCCCACAGCCCCCTTCTTGCGAGCGCGGAACGCGCCGAGATCCGTCGGATTGTTCTTGCTGCCGTCGAGGCCGCTGCCGACATGGTCTTCGTGCGAGATGATCCCGTACGCGACCGCGTGCTGATAGAGGCTCTTTTGAAGAAGCTTTCGTCCGCGGTGGAGACGACTCATGACGGTGCCGACGGGGCATTCCATGATCGTCGCGATCTCTTCGTACGAAAACTCTTCGACGTCCGAGAGGAGAACCGCGAGGCGGAAGTCTTCTGGGATCGCATCGATGGCGGCGCGAAGCTCGCCTTCGAGAATGGGCCGGAGCGCGGTGCCTTCCGGATCGCGGAGCTGACGCATCGTCGATGCGCTCACCCAGCCATCGGCCAAAGGATCGGCGTCGGGGCCCTCGAACACGCTTCGCTCGAGACCGCCGCGGCGATACCGATTGATGAACGTATTCGTGAGGATGCGGCAGAGCCACGCCTTCAGATTCGTTCCATCTTCGAACTGTTCCGTCGCGCGAAGGGCCTTCACGCAGGTGTCCTGCACGAGGTCTTCGGCGTCGCTCGGGCTCCTCGTGAGCCTGCACGCGAGCGCGTAAAGCGCGTCGAGATGCTCGAGCACGCGGGTTTCGAAGGAGGGCGGGGACACGCTACGAGAAAAGGTTAGCATGGGGGGTTCGCGATTGATTCGCTGTGGGAACAACCGGCTTCACCGGCACTTCATTCCCAATGATCTAAGCATCCGAAATTGCTTGTCAAACTGCGGACTTAGGTCCGCTTCCGACGAAGCCGCTCAAAAAACCCCAAGCGTTGGGAAAGACCCGCGTTTCCCGGCTCGGGCAGGGCAAGCTTCCCCGCTTATTCGGTCTCGGCGCCTTCCTCGGCATCGTCTTCGTCCTCTTCTTCGTCGTCGTCGTCATCATCATCGTCGTCGAAGTCGTCGTCGTCGTCGTCCGGGTACTCGGCTTCGTCGTCCGCGTTGAGAGCGGGTTCTTCGCCCTTCGCGTCGTCGCCGTCAGATTCTTCGGAGTCTTCTTTCGCGGCGCTCTTTTCTTCGGAGCTTTCTTCCGAAGTCTCGCCACCCTCCACGCCATCTTCGAGCAATGACTCGTCGAGCGGATCTTCGAGCGCGCGTCGCTCTTCATCGGCCTCTTGCTGCGCGAGCAGCGAAGCGGCCGTCGGCGTCGTCGGTTGATCATGCGCCACTTCGGGGGTGGGACCTTGGCGTTCGTCGAGCGCTTCTCCGAGCTCACGCTCTGCGATGCGTTTCGAGTCGTCGTTGAGCTCCGTGAACTCTTTCAACGTCGGCAGGTCTTTCAATGATTTGAGCCCGAAGAACTCGAGGAAGACCGTCGTCGTGCCGTAGAGGATCGGACGCCCCGCCTCTTCCTTCTTGCCCATCATGCGAATGAGATCGCGTTCGAGAAGAAGTTTGAGCACTGCGCCACAATCGACGCCGCGGATGTCGTCGATCTCGGGGCGCGTCACCGGTTGGCGATACGCGAGAATCGCGAGGGTCTCGAGCTGCGCACGGGAGAGACGCACGGGCTTGTCGGCGGTCATGTCACGAACGAAGGGCGCGAACACCGCTTTCGTACGGAAAATCCAGCCATTTGCGACTTCATCGAGCTGGATGCCGCGCGCCGAATATTCGCCCTTGAGCTCTTCGAGCAGTGGCTTCACTTCTTTGCTCACGGAGCCTGCCGCCCGCGCGATCTGAATGACCGAGAGTGGCTTGTCGCTGGCGAAGATGAGCGCTTCGAGAAGGCCCTTCAAGTGATCGCGTGAGACGTGCTCGTCGCGCGCTTCGCCTTCATCACCGGCGGCGGCAAGTGCAGCTTCGGCTTCCTCGGCGGAGATCTCTTCGGCGAGCGCTTGCGCTTCTTCTTCGGTGATCTCACCGTCGTCGAAGGTCTTCGCGTCCTCTTCGATCTCTCCATCGAGCGGCTGCGCTGCTTCTTCTGGAGCGCCTTCTTCCGGCGCGCTTTCTTCTTCGTCGCCGTCGTCTTGTGTCGACGAGAGCGATTCTCCCGATGCGTCTTTGGCGAGCGCTTCGATCGACTCACCGATCGCATCCGTTTCGGTCGTCGACGCGAGCGCCTCCTCGCCATCGGTCGCCGTATCGCGGAGATCGATGACTTCGTCGAGGGTGTCCGTCGTCAGCGCGTCACCACCAGGACCTGCGAGCACTTCGCTCGGATCCGTCACGGCTTCGATCGCGTCCGTATCGGTCGACATTGCGTCACTAAGGGCGCCGTCACTCAGGGCGCCGTCACTCAGCTTGGCGCTGATCTCCGTGATGTCGGTCGGCTCGTCGTCCTCGCCTGAGCTCAAATTCTGGAGCGCAAGGAGCTCGTCGTCGGAAAGCCCGCGCGACGTCTCGACTTCGACACCCTTTTTGCGGCCGCGTTTTTTCGATTTTTCGACGTCGGTCATGAAGGAAGGCTCTCCGAAAGGTCAGCAGGGGTCGGGCCACCTTCCGTCGTTTCGACGTAGAGCGGCGCGAGGGTGTCGGTCTGAAAGAGACGCACCATACGAAGGCGGGTCATCTCGAGAAGTGCGAGGAACGTGATGACCATGTCGAAGCGCGTCGTCTGACCGCCGAAAAGGTCGACGAACTCCGCGCGCTTCTTCGTTGCGAGCGAGTCGTAGAGCTCGTGAATGCGATCGGTGATGCTCACGCGATCGGTCACGATGTCGTGCGTCATCTTCACGCGCCCACGCTCCATGACGGCTTGAAACGCCTCGAGCAAGTTGAAGATGGGGACTTCGGCGAGCGGCGGAAGGCCTTCTTTTGCCTGCTCTTCGATGTCCGAGCCGCGAAGGAAGACGTCGCGACCAGCGACGCCACGCGAGACGAGCTCTTCGGCGGCCTGCTTGTACTTTTGATACTCGAGGAGGCGTCGAATCAAGGCTTCGCGCGGATCTTCTTCGATCGCATTTTCGCCGTCTTCATCCTGACCCGGTGGCGGCGCAGGGAGGAGCATCTTCGACTTGATGTGGGCAAGCGTTGCCGCCATCACGAGGTATTCCGCCGCGACGTCGAGCTGCAGGCTCACCATCAGCGAGAGGTATTCGAGATACTTCTCGGTGACGAAGCCGATCGGGATGTCGAGAATGTTGAGTTCGTGTTTCTGACAAAGGTGGAGCAGCAGGTCGAGAGGCCCTTCGAACGAGGGAATCGATACCTTGTAGGCTGCGCTGCCTGCTTCGAACGGCTCTTCGGCGCTCACGACGGCACTCTTAGGCCAAAATGTTCATGACCACAATACGCGCTGGGCACGATGATGAGCCGGGAATTATAGGCTGACATCACATTGGGCTCGCGCTCACGGAGCTTCCATGGAAGCGATCGATTTCCGCCAAAACCCGCTCAGGGCTCGGCGTGATTGCCATTGTTTGTCTACGCGAATCGGGATTCGCGATTTAGGATTCAATCGTGACGAGCCCGGGACCCGCGGACAAAGTCTGTCCGAAATGCAAAGGCGTATTCTCGGGCGACTCGCTCTATTGCCCGGATGACGGCACGCCACTCAACATCGGGACGATCCTCGGCGATGAAGCGCTGACGAAAGATCCGTACCTCGGGCAGGTCATTCACGGCGACATCGAGATTCGGCAGCTCGCAGGCGTTGGCGCGATGGGACGCGTCTATCGCGCGTTTCAGCGCGGGGTCGATCGCCTCGTCGCGGTGAAGATTCTTCATCGCGAGCTTTCGACGAACAAAGAGATCGTCGGGCGCTTTCACCGCGAAGCGCACGTGGCGTCGCGCCTCCAGCATCCGCACGTCGTGCAGGTCTATCTGACCGGCGAGATGTCCGACAAGGCGATGTACATCGTCATGGAGTATCTCGATGGGTTGTCGCTCCAGAGCGCGCTCTCGGCGGCGGGTGGCGGTCTCGCACTCGCACGTGCGCTCCACATCACGCTGCAGCTCTGTGACGCCGTCGGCGAAGCGCATGCGCAAGGTGTCGTTCACCGCGATTTGAAGCCTGAAAACGTGATGCTCGTGCGTCGCGGTCTCGACGACGACTTCGTGAAGGTGCTCGACTTCGGAATTGCTCGCGTCAACTGGGGCGATCAGTCGATGGCGACGCAGCAGGGACTCATCTTCGGAACCGCGCGCTACATCTCTCCCGAGGGTGCGCAGGGCGAAGCCGTGGGTCCCGAGAGCGACGTCTACGCGATTGCGACCCTTCTCTATCAAATGCTCGCGGGCGAGACGCCGTTCGACGGGGATCAAGCGGTCGGCATTTTGATTCGGCAGATTGGTGATCCGCCGCCGCTCCTCACTTCTCACGCGCGCGCATCCAACGTACCGCGACCCATTGCCGACGCGATCATGCGCAACCTCGCGAAGCCTCGCGGACAGCGCGCGCCGAATGCGCGCACCTTCGGTCGCATGTTGCTCGACGCGATTCGCGAGAGTGGCCTCAATGTCGAAGATCTCCTGACGCGCCCGAGTCTTCTCGGTCCGATTCAATACGAAGCCCCGCGCGCCGATGCCGGTGCGGCGGCCAAGCCGGGTGCGCGCGAAGGAACTGCGAAGCTCGTGGCAACGCCGATTCCACTTCCCGCGAAAACCGCGCCGCTCCGAGAGGTGCCCGACGCGCGTCATTCGCCCGTGCCTCCGGGCGCCGATCCTCGCGGACTCACCGCAAAGTGGATTCCCGACGAAGCCACGGCAGCGCGCATCACTCCCGAGCCGCCATCACCGTATCCGTACAACGGGAGTCCGCGTCCGTACGACGGCTATGGCGCGAACTCGCCCGGAGCCCTTCCCGTGGGTTCGGATCGCGCTCGCTTGGAAGTTGCGCCGACCGATCCGTTCGCGCCGCGAAGATCTTCGCAGCTCTATCCGACGGCGGTGGGCTCCCCGGGACAGGTCCCTCCCCCTTATGAATCCGCGTACGACGCGAATGCGCAGGGCGGTGCCCATGCCGAGGGGAGAAATGAATTCGGCGAGACGATGGGTACCGCGCGAAGGGGGCGGCTTCTCACCGTCGTCATCATGGTGGTCTGCCTTTGTCTCGGAATGATCGGAATGATTTTGATCGCGCGTAGCCAGGGCCTCATCGGAAAAGCCGACCCTACGCCCACCAACATTCCTCCCCTCGTGATCAATCCGCCCCTCTCGACCATCCCCTCCGCCTCGAGCTCCGCGAGTGATCTCATCTCGTTGCCACCTCTCGCAGGAAGCGCCACGGGCCCCGTCACGAGCCCTGCCGACGCGCCTAAAATCAAGCTCACGGTCGAGGTGACGCCCCCCAAGCCGACCGTCGGACAGACGATCGAACTGCTCGGCAAGGTGTCGGCCTCACGTCCTGCAAAACGCATCGATTCCGGAATCTTCGTCATCCAAAGCGGCTCGAGTCCTGCCGTGACGATCAATGCGACGCAGGACACGGCTGGTTTTCACGGCACTTATACGATTCCGAGCCTCGGCCCCACCGTCATCAACTTCTCCGTTCGTTTCGATAACTTTCGCGCAAAGACCGTGCAGACGATTACCATCGGTGGGGGAACCGAAGGTCCGCCCGTCGCCCCGACCGCCAGCGTCAAATGGATATGAAGATCACCGAAGCTCGTTCGAAGCGCCGCGTCCTCAGGGCGCACGTGCTCCGAATCACGCTCGGCATCCTTCTCGTGATCGGCGCGGCGACGACTTCGAGGTCTGCTCATGCCGACGATCGCGATCGTTCGAGCAAGCAACGCGCGACGCACCACACGCTCGCGGAGCTCGAGCTCGGTGTCATCGCATTGCCGCGCGCCGCGATCTCGGACGGACAAGCCATCAAGACGACGAACCCGATCTCGGGAGACGCCACGGTACAAGTCGGCGTGCACCTCGTGTTTCGCGCCGACGAGCACTGGGCGTTTGGAGCCGGATTTCTCTGGGGTCCGCAATTCATCACCGAGAGCGTGTACGGCGGCAAGTCCGACCTCGAGCGCACGCACTCGCGCAGCTATTGGACGATGACGGGAGAGGCCCGTTACATCCCATTCCGTTGGGAGCGCGTCGACACGTGGATTGGAGCATCCGCCGGTGTCGTCACCGTGAGTGATCGCTTCGTCACGAACGCGCGCAACACGGTCGACGAAGTCCCCGCCATTCTCGGTACACGTGAAGTCACTGCACGCAGCGAAGGGTTCACGGCCGGTCTCGAGGTCGGACTGAGCTGGAACTTCTCCGGCGCGTGGGTCACGGGCGCGCGCCTTCGCGGCTCGACGTGGTTCCTTCCGCAGCACGCTACGTGTCTGCCCATCGGCGACTGCGCGACCCTCTCGGGCCCTATCGCCGTGTTCGAGCTCGGCTTGTCGATGGGGTATCGCCTGCCTTTGTGAGGCATCGGTTTCTAGTACCTTTGGTGCCTGCCCAGCCGACGGCAGTGAAAGGAACTCGCCATGCGTAGCACCATCGGAGACATCATCACGCGTAGCGCTCGACGCGCTCCGAATGCGATGGCCATCACGTTCGTCGATCGCACGTGGACGTATCACGACCTCGAAGATGCGAGCACGCGCGTCGCGATTGCACTCATCGAGCTCGGTCTCGAGAAAGGCGATCGCGTTGCCGCCTTCGGCAAGAATTCGGATGCGTACGCGATCTTGTGGCTCGGCGTCCTCAAAGCCGGGCTGATTCACGTCCCCGTGAACTTCGCACTTCACGGGCGCGAGCTCGCGTACATCTTGAAGCAGTCGGGAGCGCGGGCGGTCTTCGCCGACACGGCGTTGCTCCTCACCGTCGAACAATGCGGGCACACGATGGAGATCGTCGGCACGCTTCGCGAAGGAACGGGTGCGCGGGAAGGAGCCAGCACGCGCGACATTCTCCGCATTGCGCAGTCCGACGCCCCCGCATCCCTCGAAGTCGAGGTGGCCGACGAAGACATCGCGCAGATCCTCTACACCTCGGGGACGACGGCCGATCCGAAGGGCGCCGTCCTGACGCATCGCGCACTTCTCCATCACTACGCGGCAAGCGCGATGGCTCTCGACGCTCGTGCGAGCACGCGCCAGTTGCATGCGCTGCCGCTGTATCACTCGGCACAGATGCATGTATTCCTCATGCCATCGCTGATGTTGGGTGCGCCCAATTGGATCCTCGAAGGCCCGGAGCCAGCGCGCGTTCTCGAAGCCTTCGAAACGAACCGCATCGAGGCGTTCTTCGCCGCACCGACGGTCTGGATCGCCCTTCTCGCGCACCTCGAGAAAGATCCGTCTCGCGCGAGCGCCCTCACGAACGCGTACTACGGAGCGTCGATCATGCCGACGCCGATCTTGCAGCGCCTGCGGGCGCTCTTGCCGAAGCTCGGCTTTTACAACTGCTTCGGGCAATCGGAGATCGGTCCTTTGGCGACCGTGCTGCGGCCGGAAGAGCACGAAGCTCGTCCGGCGTCTGCGGGAAGGGCAATTTCTTTCGTCGAGATGAGAGTCGTCGACGACGACCTGAAAGACGTGGAACCAGGCGATGTCGGAGAGGTCGTCTATCGCTCGCCGCAGCTGTGTCTCGGTTACTGGAACAAGCCGGAAGAGACGGCCGCTGCGTTCGAAGGCGGCTGGTTCCATTCGGGCGATCTCGCGCGCATCGACGACGAGGGGTTCATCACGATCGTCGACCGCAAGAAAGACGTCATCAAGACGGGCGGCGTCATCGTGTCGTCGCGCGAGGTCGAAGAGGCGCTCTTCTCACACGAGAGCGTGCAAGAGGTCGCCGTCATTCCCCTCCCCGACCCCAAGTGGATCGAGGCGATCACCGCCGTCATCGTCCTCAAGCCCGATCACGCCGCCGACGAAGCCGCGATCGTTGCGCACGCAAAAAAGACGCTCTCCGGATTCAAGGTTCCGAAGCGCGTCTTTTTCGTCGATGCCCTACCGAAGAATACGGCGGGCAAGCTGCTCAAGCGTGAGCTTCGCGAGCGATTCGCGAAAGAGATCGCGTAGCGCTAGCGCTTCAGTTCACGGTCGGGCAGGTGACGCCCGACGCTTTCGCGCTGTTGTTGTCTTCGAGACATTCGTTGATGATCGTCCCCGTCGTCGCGCCGTCGACCACCGCATAATACGTCGCGCTCGCGACCTTCGACACGAACGAGACGACTTCGGTCTCGCCCGGCAAAAGAGACTTCGAAGTGGTCGTCTCGTAGGCCAGCGGCGCGTTCGCGTCGGCACCGGCGTAGATCTTCACGTCGACACCCGCGGGGACGCCCGCCGAGCCCACGTTCTTCACACGCGCGCGCACCTCGAGACCAGCGGGGCAAGATGCCGTCGAGATCTCGAGATCGACGCGAAGGTCCGGTGCGTTGTAGGCGCCCTTCCCCTGCGAAGAGACGCGGTAGTTGTTGTTTTCGAGCCAGCTGCGTGACTCGATGACGGGAATCGTACCGTCCGCGGCGACGTTGGTGATGTGGTACGCGTGCTGATTCCACACGCGGCGCGTGCGCACCCATTTGTCGTTGCTGTCGCCGTAGACGAAGACGCCGTGACGCGGAACCGTACCGTCCGGGTAATCGCACTTCAGACCGCCGTAGAGGTGGTTGCGGTCGTTCGCGGCGATGACATATTCGGTGTTGTTGTCGCCGTCGACGTCGACGAGCACGGGATACTCGTGAATCGTCGCCGAGCTGTTCGCGACGGAATAGAGCACCGTGCCGTCACTGCCGCGGTACACGCGCGAATAGCACTCGTCGTTGTAGACGACCTCTGCTTTGCCATCGCCTTCGAAGTCGAAGACACTCGAGCCCGTGACGTTCGACGACCCGTCTTGCGTGACGGCGCTCCACTTCACGCTTAGGCGCGGCGTCGCCTTCGAGTCGTACTCGTAGACGCTGTAGCGCGTGCCGTTGGCAGAGGCGATTTCCATCGTGCCGTCGCCGTCGAAGTCGGCGATCGTCGGAGGTCCGCCGAGTCCTGCGCCAGGCATCGTGATCTCTTCGATGAGCGCGCCAGTGACTGCATTCTGCACGCGAATTTTTCCCTGCGTGGCGACGACGAGCTCGGGCGTCTTGTCCTTGTCGATGTCGGCGATCGCCGGGTAACCATCCGGAAGCGTCGCCGAGACGTCCCAGAGGAACGTGCCGTCTTTGCGGATCGCGCGGTTGCCCGTGACCACGTACTGCTTCGTCGTCGTTGCATCTCCGTCGACGTCCGCGACGATGCTCACGGCGCCGTAGTTCGCCTTGTTCGTTCCCCAGAGCTGGCGTCCGATGGACGTGTCGGTGATGAGGAAGCCGAGATGATTGAAGACGAGGCCGCCCGCGATGATCTCGACGAAGCCGTCGTTGTCCATGTCGGCGAGGGCGATCGTCACCGACTCCATGTTGGCGTTGTAATCCGTGATGCCGTCCTGCTTCTTGGAGGTCCAAAGAAGCGATCCGTCCGCCTTGAAAGCGATGAGGCCGCCGAGCTTGCGCGCGGTGACGATTCGGATGCCACTCTTGCCATCGAGATCGCCTGCGGCCGGTGTCGCGCGAGGATTCACGCGGTAGTCAGGGTCCGCCGCGGAGCCATCGTTGAAGTAGTTGTTGTCTTTGAAAGCATCGACGGTGCTCGCCCACTTCTCGAGTCCGGTCTTGCCGTCGAGCACGCGGAGATAGGCGGGATCGTTCGAGGAGAAATCGCTCTCGCTGGTGTTGTCGCCCTTCTGCGTGACGATGATGACCTTGGGAATGAGGTCCTTGTCGAGGTCGACGACGATGGGCGTATTCACGACCTGATTGAATCCAGGTTTGACGAGCGAGTCCGTCCAGGACCACTCGACCTTGGGAGCGAGCGGAAGAACGGGCGGACGGTATTCGCAGACCGAGGCCGAGGACGGCTGCGGCAAGCACTTTTGAATAGTAGGCTCGCAGAACTCGGTCTCCGCGCAGTCGAACGAGTCTTGGCATGTAATGCCAGGCGGAACACACGCTGCGGCAAGACATACTTCGCCAGAAGCGCAGCAAAGCGCTCCACAGTGGACGCCCCCTGTCGTGCACGCCGCGGTGCACGCGCCATCGACGCATTCGTTGCCGACGGCGCAGCAGGTGGTTCCGCAAAAAGTCTGCGAGGTGCAAACGGGCGGGCCCGTGTCCGGATCCTCGAGGATTCCGCCCGAGTCGATCCCTCCGCCACCTTCTACGAGCGAGCCGCCATCTGGCGTTCCCAATCCGCCATCCTCGAACGTCGACGACTCCGTGCCGCCACATGCGACGAGTGTGATCCAACCAATTCCAACGAGCGAAAGCGAGCGCCTCATGCAGATGATCGTACGTGCGCATTCGTCGGCGAAACAGCTAACGACCGCGGCACCGCGCGGATTTGTAGGTGCGGCAACGTCGATGAAGGTTGTCGCGCGCACACGCGTCCCACCGCGGAATGAGGGTTCGGGCCCTCAAGCCCGGCCTCAGCGCTAAGGTTCTGCCTTCGGCGGCGAAGGCGCGGCGGCAGGATCGTCGTACGCTTCTGCGAGGCGCATCACCTCTGTCCGCAACGCGTCGTGGGCGAGGACCTTACGAACCACGGTCCAAAACGTCTCGTCGGCGAGGAGCTCCATCGGCGTCAGGTTCTTTTTTCCGCGGCTCTTCTTCGGAAAACGCGAAGGCCCTTCTTGGCGGAGCGCTTCCATGCGGTCGACATATTGTTTGGTCGGAAAGAGCTCGCCTTTTTCCCAACCCATCACCGTGCTCTGTTCGAGCTCGAGCGCTTTGGCGAGCTCTTTGGCGGTGCAGCCGAGCTCTTTGCGAAGATCTTTGATCTCGTCGGGGCGCACGGCGATCTCCTATCTCTCGCTCAGCCTTCGCTCGTTGCGCCGCCGGCAACGGTCATCTTGGCGACGCGGAATGTGGGCGATGCCGTCGACGTGCGGAGATCGAGATCCGAGCCCACGGCGTCGATGCTCGAGAAAAGCGTGTCGAGATTGAGGGAGATCGTCACTTCGCTCACCGGAAAGGCGATCTCACCGTTCTCGATCCAGAAGCCGCTTGCGCCGCGCGAAAAGTCGCCCGTGGTCGCGTTGAAGCCGAAGCCCATCATGTCGGTGACGTAGAGGCCGCGCTTCGTTCCTTTGATGATCGCCTCGCGCGAGTCTTGGCCTGGCTGCAAAATGAAGTTCGTGGTGCTCGCGCCGACGCCCGCTCCGGCGCCGCGTGCAGCATTGCCCGTGCTCTCGCGCCCGAGCTTGCGTGCCGAGTACGAATCGCAGAGATATGTTTTGAGAACGCCTTTTTCGACGACGACGTTCTTGCGGCTCTTCAAGCCTTCGCCGTCGTACGGGCGAGATCCGGGAGCGCGCGGGATGAGCGGATCGTCGACCATGTCGATGAGCGAGCTCGCCACGGGAGTTCCCTCGCGACCGAGGAGGTAGCTCGACTTTCTCCAGATCGAACCGCCCATGATGCAGCCCGCAAAAAGGCCGACGAGGCTGCGCGCGACGTCTGGATCGAAAACGACGGGATACTCGCCCGTGGCGACCGTGCGTGCACCGAGCTTCGCGAGCGTGCGGCGCGCGGCTTCGCGACCGACCTCGGCGTGATCTGCGAGCTCACTCACGTGCCTTCGCGCGGTCCAGTAAGAGCCACGGCGCTTCTTTCCGCCTTCGTCTTCGGCGAGCGGAACCACGGAGAGCGAAATATACGAGCCGCGGTAGAAGCCGCGAAATCCGCTCGAGAGAACCATTGCCGAGGCTGCAGCCGTTCGCGAGAACGAGGCGCCTTGGCTGTTCGTGATGCGAGGATCGAATGCGCGCGCAGCGTCTTCTCCCGTCTTCGCGCGTGCGAGCGCCTCTTCCGCGCCGATATCCGCCCCCTTGGCGTCGAAGAGGTCGAGCTCCGGAAAATC
>JAHFDV010000365.1 GCA_023248815.1 Myxococcales bacterium | reverse complement strand
TCTCGATCTCGGACGAGTTCTCGGTAAATCCTTCTCTCGTGTGGACAGGCGCGGAATTCGTCGTCGCGTGGCAAGAGGGCGAAGGCAACAACGGCTCGTTCAGTGTCGCGGCGCGTCGCGTCACGCTCGAAGGGCAAGCTCTCGGAAATCCCGTGAACCTCGCGCCGGGCGAATCGCCGTCGATCGCGGTTGGTCGCCCTGGTCTCGGCGTCGTGTGGTCGAGCGGCGATGGTCCGACGACGGCCATCAACTTCCAAGCGTTCAACTTCGATCTGAGTCCGCTCGGCACGAAGACGCTCGTCACCTCGGCGCCCACTGCGCCTGGCGAATACCCCGCCATCTACTGGAACGATCCATCCTTCATCGTGGCGTGGCGCACCCCGAACTCGCCCTTCTCGATGTCGGCAGCGACCCTCGACGGAGTGGGAAACACGGTGACGCCAGCGACGAAAATCACGGACTCGACGAAGAACGCGCGCTTCGGTTCGCTCATTCCTCTCGGGGACCGCGTGCTCGTCGTCTTCTCGGACGATCGCGACAACAACCAGGGATACGAGCTCTATTCGCGAACGCTCGACGCGAAGCTCGTGGCTGAAGGTGCGGCGACGCGCATCACGAATCACATCGGAGACAGTACGAGCCCGCTCGCCATCCTGGGACCGCAGGGGGAAATCGGCGTGCTCTTCAGCGATCAACGGGACGGCGCTGCGCAGACGTACTTCACGCACCTCGTTTGCGAAGCCGGCACGACACCTAGCCCCAATTGAAGCGAGAAGACGTGGCGGCATCCATCCCACCTCCGCCACTGAATGAAGGCGTGCTTGCTCTCATCGGCAACACGCCTCTCGTTCGAGTAAAAAACCTCGATACGGGCCCCTGCGAGCTCTACCTCAAGCTCGAAAATCACAACCCGGGCGGTTCGATCAAAGATCGCATCGGCGTCTCGATGATCGATGCGGCGGAGAAGCAAGGAAAGCTTCGTCCCGGCAGACAATCGAAGCTCGTCGAAGCAACGGCGGGCAACACTGGGCTCGGCCTCGCGCTCGTGGCAGCCCAACGCGGCTATGAGCTGACGCTCGTCATTCCCGACAAGATGAGCCAGGAGAAGATCTTTCACCTCCGTGCGCTCGGCGCTCGCATCGTGATGACCCGCTCGGATGTAGGCAAGGGGCACCCCGAGTACTATCAAGATCTCGCAAAGCGCATCTCGGAGGAAACGGACGCCTTCTACGTCAATCAATTCGAGAACCCCGCGAATCCGCTCGCGCACGAACTGACGACCGGTCCCGAGATTCTCGCGCAGATGAACGGAGACCTCGACGCGATGGTGTGCGGCGTGGGATCGGGCGGCACGATTACCGGGCTCGCGCGATATTTTGCAGCGCACTCGCCGAAGACGGAGATGGTGCTCGCCGATCCGAAAGGTTCGATCCTCGCCGACTACATCGCCACGGGAACGATCGGCGAAGCAGGCTCGTGGCTCGTCGAGGGCATCGGCGAAGACTTCATTCCGCCCATCTGTGACTTGTCCGCCGTGAAAAAGGCCTACACCGTGACGGATCGCGAGAGCTTCGATGCTGCGCGCACGCTCTTGAAAAAAGAGGGAATCCTCGGCGGGACGTCTTCCGGCACGTTGCTCTCTGCTGCGCTGCGATTCTGTCGCGAGCAGACGACGAAGAAGCGCGTCGTCTCGCTCGTCTGCGACAGCGGGGGAAAGTACCTCTCGAAGGCCTTCAACGATTACTGGATGGCCGATCAAGGAATGACCGATCGCCCTCTCCGCGGCAACTTGAGCGATCTCGTCGCGCGCAGTGCAGACGAAGGAGCGGTCGTCTCCGTTGGTTCGAGCGATACCTTGTCGATCGCCTATGCACGCATGAAGCTCTACGACATCTCGCAGCTCCCCGTACTCGACGACGGAAAGCTCGTGGGCATGATCGACGAGTCCGACTTGCTGCTCGCGTGGTCGAACTCGAGCGCGCTCGCGAAGACGGCCGTTCGCGAAGTGATGAGCAAAAATCTCGAGACCGTTTCGCTCGACACGGACCCGAGGGATCTCATGCAGATCTTCGATCGCGGAATGGTCGCGATCGTGATGGACGGCACGCGCTTCGTCGGTCTCGTGACGCGAATGGATCTCGTGCACTGGCTTCGTCGCAAGCTCGCTTGAAGGCGCAAATACGCTCATTTTCCCGGCACCTCGCCTCCCCTGCCAAAAGATCGTAATCTGGGCTCGTGGCAGCGTCCGAAAAGCCTCCTTTCAAAGGTGACCCTGCTTTCAAGGGGCCCGCCGTGACGCCCCCTGCCGCGCCGCTCGATCTCTTCGCCGCGGACGAAGACGCGAACGACACGCAAGAGCAGAAAGCGCTTCCGGTAGAGGAGCCACCACGTCGCATGCCTTCGGTTCCGCCGCGCCCGAGTCCGAGGACGCCCCCCATCGTCGCGCCGGCGCAAGCGAGCGGTCCGCGCCTCAGCGGTCCAGTCTCGAGCCCCATCTCGAGCGGGCCCAAGGGTCCACTCTCGGCGGGTCCCGTGTCGAGCGGACCGGTATCCAATCGCCCTGCGTCCAATGTTCCAGCGGGCTCGAGTGGCGTGTTGCCTGGTCGTCTCAATGCACCGGCGAGTGGGCCTATTTCCAGCGGCCCAGCGTCGATTGCGCCCGTCACCACGGTCGCGAAACCATCGCGCAATCTCTCGCCTCGCGCGTCGGCGTTTGCAGGCGCGGTCATCGGAGCCGCGATCGGCGACGCGCTCGGTCATCCCACGGAGTCGCTCGAGTCGATTGCGGCGATTCGCAAACAGTTCGGCCCAAATGGTGTCGTCGGCTACGCGCTCTATCGCGAGAAGGATGGCGTGCGTTACGCGCCTTACACCGACGACACGCAGATGGCGGAGATCGTCCTCGACTCACTCATCGGCGCAACGGATCTCGACGCGACGATGCAAGACCTCGCCGCGCGCTTCGTCGAATGGAAGAACGCGCCCCAAGGTGGACACCGCTCGCCAGGAAAAGCGTGCATCGCGGGGTGTGAAGCACTCGAGAGAGGGATTCCTTGGCACTCTGCGGGCGCACCCGACGCGGGCGGTTCAGGCTCGGTCATGCGCGCGTACCCGTTCGGACTCGTGTTCGCACACGATCCTGCGAAAGCCGAGCTCTGGGCGGTCGAACACTCGCGACTCACGCATCGTGCTCCGATGGCGCTTGCGGCCTGCGCAGCGATGGCCGTAGGGGTCGCGCACATCGCACGCGGCGCGAGTCTCGTGCGCGCCTTCTCCGAGATGGTCGGCGCTGCATGCCGTTACGACGCCAAGACGGCAGCGATGATGGCGACCGCGCTCGACGAGGCGAGAAGCAACGTCGAGCCGACGATCACGCTCGAGCGGCTCCGCGGGCACGCCGCGCACGAGGCGATCGCCGCCGCGATCTACATTGCGACACGCCATGCGAAGCACATTCCCGGCGCGCTGCTCGAAGCGGTGAATACACCGGGAGACAGCGACACGATCGCAACGCTCGTCGGCGCACTTCTCGGAGCGCGCCACGGTTTTTCCGCGCTCCCGACGCCTTGGGTCGACGAGCTCGAGCGCACCGACGCCCTCTTCATTCTCGCAGTACGTGCGTCTCAGAGCGAGTCGTAATCTCCTCGCTCTATTTTCGCAGCTAGTGCAGACGGTCCGGCGCGTTGTTCCTGAGAAGCAGCGTTACAGAGGTGCCTTCATGACGCGCCCGGGACTATCGAGATTGTTGGGCTTGTTGCCGTCGATGACGGACCAAAACACGCTGCCGTTCGCAATGTGGGGACCGTAGGGTCGGCCGAGGCCCGTCGCGATGTCGACGCATGTCGCCGTCGTCCCGACGAGAGTGCATTTCTTGACCTTGCCGTCGACTGCGTACGTGTTGGTGGCCTCGTCGTACGTGTTGTACTGAGTGATGACGATCGTATTTCCATTCACCGCGAGCCCGCTGACCTTCACCGTCTTGTCGGTGAAAAGCACCTGCGGCGCGCTGCAATCCGTGATGCCGCAACGGTTGAGGACACCGTCGTAGTAGCTCATGAAGTAGAGAGACGTTCCGTCGGTCGCAAGCGAGTTGGAACCGCTGTCTTGGCGAACGAAGAGCTTGTCGGTGCACGACGCGGTGCTGGTGCACACGTGGTCCCAGATCTCCTCGTAGTAGGACCAAAACACGTGTCCGCCGACGGCGACGATTTCATCGACGGCGTTCGTCCCGGCATCGGTGCGATATGCCTTCACCGTTCCGCCTGCTTGCGGAACACTGAAGGGCGAGCTGAGGTTGTCCGTGGTCACGTGCACCGTCGTGCCCTCGAGCGTGATGCCTTGCGGATTCGCGCCGGCGTGATCGAGAGCTCCTCCTAGGTGGACGCTCTTTCCGCCATCATACGGGGTGCGATACACGCCCGAGGATCCGCCCGATTCGTAGTAGTTCGCCCAGTAGATATTGTCGTTGTTCCCAGTGATCGCGAACGGCTCGGTGTTTCCGACATCGAGCTCTTTCGTGACGACGGTCGGCTTGGTGCAGCCGGAGGTTGGGCACTCGACGATGCCCCCGAGTCCTGCAAGCGCGATGAATAGACGGTTGCCGTGCGCGAAGAGTCCGGCCGGCATCTCTGCCGTCGTCGTCAAAAGTGTGCAGACGCCTTTCTCACATGAGCCCGCGCTGCAATCGTGGAGGCAGCGTCCGCAATTCGCTTTGTCCGTTTGCAGGTCCACGCCTGGGCACGTGATCGGCGCCGTATCCTCCGTGCTTTGGCCGTCGGCGATATCGCCGTCGAGCTCGGTGAAGCCGTCCGCCTGCGCCGTGTCGGCGGTGGCGTCGGTCTTTCCAATCGTCTCGTCCAGCGTGGGATCGGGCAAGTTGATGAGCGCCGCGCAGGCGAACATCGGGCCGGTGAGCAAAAGAGCGAGCGCAACGCGGCGACGATGCAGGCGTTCCAAGAATGCGGTCTTCATCAGAACGTACCTCCCGCGCCGAACGAGGCGCCGTGATCATTTACTCCGAAGCGTGGCGTGACCTTCCAAGCCGATGTCGTCTCGTGACTCTTCGGTGCGAGAACATAAAAAAGAACGCCGCCCGCGAGAAGAGTTCCTCCCGCGATGAAGCTGATCGTCGAGACGGTCGCCTTCGAGCTCGCCGAATCGAGATTGCCGAGCCCTGCTTGATTGCAACGCGCGAAGTCCGAAGAGCAGTCCGCCTTCGCATCGCTTTTCGCGCCGAGCGCCATGATTCCGAAGACAGCACCAACTCCGATGCCGACGACGCCCACGCCGCCGAGAACGAGCGAAACCGTGCGGAGGCTCGAGCCGTCATCGTTCTGTTTCGGATCGAGGGGTGGCGGCGAATTCGTATCGACGGGCGGCGTTCCGGTCGCCGTCTTGGGGTCGACGTGCGCGGTGGACGCAACGAGCGGCGGCACTTCGATTGTCGACGCTGATTTCTTCGCATCGATCGTGACGGAGGTCTGCCAGGGCTCGCGACCGTCGGCGGAGGCACGAATGACGTGAGCACCGGGGTCCATTGGAACCGCAACGCCCCATTCACCTTCGTTCACGGAATTTCCATCGCGTTCGACACGGAGCCCGGCGACGCGCGCCGCGCTCGGCACGACAATGGTCAACCGCGAAAGCGTGGGCTCGAGCTCTTCGCGCTTCTTCTTGGCCTGCGTCTCCCACTGCTTGCGACCCGTGCGCTCGGCTTCGGACGCCGCTTCGACGTAGGTGACCCACGCGCTGGCGCTCTTGCCAGCTTTTTCGTAACAGGCCGCCAAGTTGACGAGCGTCCCCGCTCCGGGATCGAGCTTCTGACTCTCTGCGAACTTCGCGCAGGCTTCGTTGACGGACCCTGCCGCCATGAGGCGCTTGCCATCGGAGAAGAGCGCTTCGGCAGCAGCTTGCTGCGAAGCCGTGGACTTCGACTGCGCATGGGCGATGCGAGGTGCGGCCAACGCAGGGAGAGTAGCGGCGGTGAACAAGGCGAGAGAAATAAGCGAACGCATGAATGACCTCTTACTTACGTGAATTCGGAAGCTCGTCCGTCGTCGGGACGCCTTTCGGCGGAAGATGATGCTTGCCCGCACCAATCGGCGACGAGCCGAGAGGACGAGTTGCTGAGTTGGAAGCGGAGACCGATGCAGTCGGAGTCGCGCTGGCAGATGGAATTACCAGTCCACCGCCCACGTGCGCCCTATCGACGGGGTCGATGGG
>JAHFDV010000364.1 GCA_023248815.1 Myxococcales bacterium | reverse complement strand
ACGCTCATCGGCGGTGCCGTCCTCGCCGTATCGTTCACCCACGCGTACTTCGGAAAATCGCGGCCGCATTGGGCCTGGAAGCTTTGGGTCGTCGTCTGCGCGATTGTCACCGTGGTCTCATGGGGGCCGTTTCGTATCTTCCGCAGCATGGGCCCGCTCGTCGCGATCACGACGGTCGCGAACGGTCTTGCGCTTCTCCTTTTCGTCGCCCGCGCGCGCAAAGAAGATCCGCGACCGAAGAATCTCTATCTCGTCGCACTCGCTTGGCCAGCGACCACGCTGTTCGGCGTTCCCGACGTGCTCGCCTGGCTGAGGCTGGGTGGGCCATTCGGTGAGCTCCGCCTCGCGTGCGTTGGGATGGTTGCGATCGGTCTTTTGCAAGCAGCGGCGTTGCTTCGTGACCACCTACGTTCGATGCGTCGCGCCGATCGACTGAACCACGAGCTCGGCTCCCGTGTAGAGCAGCTCGAAGCAAAAGAGCGTGAGCTCGAGGTCCTCAACGACGAGCTTCGACGCCAGATCGGCGCGCGTTCACGCCAGCTCGTCGACTCGCTCATTCACTCGGAGACCCCACCTCCCGTCACCAAGCTGGCGATCACCGTCGGCGACCTCATCGAAGGTCGCTATCGGATCGTCCGTCTACTCGGCGAAGGAGGGATGGGCGCGGTCTACGAAGTCGAACGCCTTGCGGATCGCCGACACTTCGCGTTGAAGAGCCTCTCTGGTGTCGGCGATCCGGTCGCGAGAGCGCGTTTCGCGCGAGAGGCCGAGATCGCGTCGAACGTGAAGCATCCAAACGTCGTCGCTCTCATCGACTTCGATCTCACAAAAGAGGGCTCGCTCTTTCTCGTGATGGAGCTCGTCGAAGGCGACACGCTGAACGACGTCCGAAGGCGATCACTCGACATTCCGTGGACGATGAACGTTCTCGCGCAAGTCGCCGAAGGACTCGATGCGATCCACGCGCAAGGCATCATTCATCGCGATCTCAAACCTGCAAACGTACTCTTTTCTCGAGGCAAAGACGGTCGGAAGCCACTCGTGAAGATCACCGACTTCGGTGTTTCGAGCCTCATCGCCGACGAGCTCCACTCTCAATCGGGACTGCGCGCTGCCTCTGTCGCGCCGCCCACGGTGAGCGTCGCGAGCGATCTTCCGCCCGTCTCGAGTTCGGTCGACGTCTCGAGCGCGCCGACAAGGCAGCAAGGAAGTTCGCTCGCGCGGGTCCCAGTGAGGCGCCCGACGCCCCTCGATCCAACGGACCCCAACGAGGCGGATGATCTCTCGGGACAATCGTTCCCGGTGGTTGCGGATGGCCTTGATGGTTCGACCCGCCGCACGAGCGTCGAGGACGAGACAGGAAGCGAGCCCGTAGACCTTCGTTCGCCACCGGAAGGCAAGGCGGGCGAACGCATCGGCGAGAGCACGAGTCTCAGTCCGCGCGAACGCTCCGCTCTCACGCCCAACTACATGGCGGCAGAGCTCATCACGGGAAAAGCAACGAAGGCCGCCGACATCTTCTCACTCGCCGTCATCGCGTTCGAGCTCCTCACGCAACGCCGGCCGTTCCGTCAATGCCCTTTGCGCGTCGCGATCAAGCGCCAACGTCTCCCCGAGGTACCGAGCGTGCGCGACTACGTGCCCGATCTTCCCGCCGAAGTCGCCGAGCTCGTCGAACGCGCGCTAGGCCATGAGCCCACCGCGCGCCCCACCGCCCGCGAAATGGGTGATCTATTCCGCCGATTCGCGGGCACGAGTGGAGAGACCGCCACGACTCGCCAAAGCCAACGTCCAGGGAAGTCGTGAGCCAGCCATGCGATTGAGCGAATAGCGGGCCCCCGAGAGAGGCCCGCAACCGGGCCAGTGGGTTGGACGCTCTTCAGGAAACGTACGCGTCGGCTTCCGTGAGCGCCGCGTCGATGATTTCGAACGCTTCGGCCATCTCCGCCTCGGTGATGCAAAGCGGCGGATTCGTCATCACGGTGTTCCAGCGAACGAACGTGTAGAGGTGGCGCTGCTTGAGCACGTGATGGATCTTCTGCATCGGCTCGCTCGTTCCGTTGTACGGCGCGAGTGGCTCGAAGGTATTGCGGTCTTTCACGAGCTCGAGGATGCCGAAGAGACCGATGTTGCGGACGGCGCCGATACACTTGTGCTTCTCGTAGAGCGCTTGATGATGCTTCTTCATCACTTCGCCCATCTTCGCGGAGCGCTCGATCAGCTTGTCTTCTTCGTAGACGCCGATCGTCGCAAGCGCCGTCGCACAGCCCATGGGATGGCTGTTGTAGGTGAGACCCGCGAAGAAAACGTTCTTCTCGAAGTGGTCGCGAATGTGGCGGCGCATTCCGAGCGCGCCGAGCGGCACGTAGCTCGACGTGAGTCCCTTCGCCATCGTGATCATGTCCGGGACGACGTTCCAGTGATCGACCGCGAACCACTTCCCCGTGCGACCGAACCCGGACATGACCTCGTCGCAGATGAGAAGAATGCCGTGAGTGTCGCAAATCTTGCGCAGGCCCTGCATGTAGCCGTCCAGCGGAATGAGAATGCCGTTCGTGCCGACGACGGTCTCGATCAAGATCGCGGCGATGTTCTTCGCGCCTTCGTACATGATGACGTCTTCGATTTCGCGGAGCGACGTCTCGACGGGCTCGGGCTCCTTGCGTCCCCACTTGTGAAAGTCGGGGATGCGCACGACGCCGGGAATGCCCGGTTCGGCGGCCCAACGACGCGGGTCGCCGGTGAGCGTCATCGTGCCTGCCGTTCCGCCATGGTACGCGCGGTAGCGCGCGAGGATCTTGTGGCGACCCGTGAAGAGGCGCGCAATCTTGATCGCGTTTTCGTTCGCTTCGGCGCCGCCGTTCGTGAAGAAGAACGCGTCGATGTCGCCCGGGCAAATCTCCGCGAGCTTCTTTCCGAGGAGCGCGCGCGGCTCGTGCGCCATGAACGGATTGGCATATGCGAGCGTCTCCGCCTGCAGCTTGATCGCGTCGATCACGCGCTTGTCGCCGTGGCCGATGTTGACGCTCATGAGCTGGCTGTTGAAGTCGATCCAACGCTGGCCGTCAGGCGTGAAAAAGTGCGATCCCTTCGCCGAGGCGACCGGGATGGGATCCACCGCCGACTGCGCGCTCCACTCGAAGAGCGAATGTTTTTTCGAGAGTTCGACGATTTCTGCGGCCGAGAGTTTACCCATGGGCCTGAGTTCTCCGCCTTTCCCAAACGCGCGTCAAGCGCATGAACACGCGATAAGCTCGGTTCCGCGATGAAACTCGTCCTCCACAACTATTGGCGCTCCTCTGCTTCCTACCGCGTTCGCATTGCCCTCCATGCGAAGAAGGTGCCGTTCACCTACGTGCCGGTCAACATTCTCAAGGGAGAACAGTTCACCGAAGAGCACAAGGCGAAGAGTCCCTCCACCTACGTTCCGGCGCTCGAAGTCGACGGAAAGATGCTGTTCGAGTCGACGGCGATCATCGAGTTTCTCGAGGAGGCGTTTCCGGAGATTCCGCTCTACCCGAAAGAGCTGCTCGAGCGCGCGCGCGTCCGCGGCATCATTCAGATGATCAATTCGGGCATCCAACCCCTCCACAACTTGAACGTCCTCGCGCGGCTCTCTTCGGACGACGCCGCCAAAAAAGAGTGGTCGCTCCATTTCATGGCGAAGGGGCTCGGGGCCGTGGAGCGCGCGCTGGAAGCCGCCGAAAGAGAGGGCCAGAAAGGGAAGTTCGCTCTCGGCGATACCTTCTCTGCCGTCGACGCTTTCATCGTCCCGCAGCTTTATGGCGCCAATCGATTCTCGCTGGACCTCAGCCCGTTCCCACTAGTCGCGCGTGCTGGCAAGGCGGCCCTCGAGACGGAAGCCGTGCAGGCGGCGCTGCCCGAGAATCAAGTCGACGCTGTGAAGCAATAGAAGCGCCTCCGAAAACCGCCCGTGATTTGATTCTCCGCAGCTTTACTCGCAGCACCCTCGATTCGAGAGGATCCAGGTACTAGGTTGATCGTTGCGGATGGGTCTTCCGGAAATTGCCGAACAGAAGCTAGCGACACTACCGACGTCTCCGGGCGTCTATGTTTTTCGCGGGAAAGAAAACGTCGTGCTCTACGTCGGAAAGGCGAAGAGCTTGCGGAGTCGCGTGCGGAGCTATTTCCAAAGCGGCAATTCCGACGACCGCTTCTTCATCCCCATCCTTCGCGAGCAGCTCACCGATCTCGAAACGTTCGTCACGAAGTCCGAAAAAGAAGCGGCGATCCTCGAGAACAATCTCATCAAAGAGTATCGCCCGCGCTTCAACGTCAAGCTGCGCGACGACAAAGAATATCTCTCGCTCAAGCTCGATGCGACGGAGGAGTGGCCGCGGCTGCGACTCGTGAGGCGCTCCGACGACGACGCGGGAAGACACGTTCACTATTTCGGGCCGTTCGACTCCGCGACCGCCGCACGGCGCACGGTGCATCTCGTCAACAAGCACTTCCAGCTCCGTACGTGCAGCGACAGCGATTTCGCGCGCCGAAAGCGCCCTTGTTTGCAGCATCAAATCAAGCGCTGCCCAGCGCCGTGCGTCTATGAGGTGTCCAAAGATTGGTACCGCGAGCAGGTGCGGGCGGTGGACCTCTTCCTCGCGGGAAGACACGACGAGCTCTCGCGCGAGGTCGAAGAGAAGATGGGCGCTGCGGCGGAGTCACTCGAGTTCGAGCTCGCCGCGGTGTACCGCGATCAGCTGCGAGCCGTTGCGCGCGCAAGACAGGGCCAACGCGCCCTCACGCACGACGAAGGCGAACGCGATGTCATCGGCATTCATCGCGAGGAGACTCTCGTCGAGCTCGCGCTCCTCATCGTTCGCGGCGGGCGCCTCGCGGACGTCCACAAGTTTTCTTTCGATCGCGTCGAGGTCGGTAACGCGGAAGTCCTCGCGGCTTTTCTCTCGCAGTACTACGGCGACGTTAAACCGAACCCGCCGGAAGAGATTCTCTTGCCGCTTCCCATCGAAGGAAAAGACGGCGTGCAGGCGTGGCTGTCGGAGCAGCTCGGTCGGCGCATCGAGCTCCTGGTTCCCGAGCGCGGCGCGAAAAAAGATCTCGTAGCGCTCGCTACAGAAAACGCCGCGCACGCATTCCTCGAAAAACGCCGTACCGAAACGGATCTCGAAGGGAAGCTCGGCGAGTTGCGAGACGTCCTACGTTTGGCGGCAATCCCGCGCGCCATCGAGTGCTGCGACATCTCACATCTCGGCGGTGACGATTCGGTCGGCGCGGTCGTCGCAATGACGGATGGCCAGCTCGACAAGAAGCGCTATCGAAGCTTTCACGTCAAAGGGCGCAACAACGCGCCGCGCATACCTGGCGAGATCATCGACGGCATGGAGTCGCTTGCCCCGGGCGACGACTACGGCGCAATGTATGAAGTGCTTTCGCGCAGATTCCGGCGCGGGCGCACCGAGCTCAGTCCTGGCCCTGTCGACGCGACTGATCCTGTCGTCGGCGAGGCTCCTTCCGCCGAGAACGACGGCGGCGCGCCAGGGGGGGACGCCGGCGAAGGGCTCGAGCGTGAAGTCCGCGAACTCGAACGCGCCGAGACGGAGCGGTCGACGTGGACACTGCCCGATCTCTTCGTCGTCGACGGGGGAAGGGGACAGCTCGCCGTGGCGCTCGCGGCTGCGCGCGATCTCGGTCTGCACGACCTCTGCATCGTGGCCCTCGCAAAAGAGAAAGAGAACGTGCTCGGCGAGACCCTCGTCGATCGCGTCTACTTGCCCGGTCAGAAAAATCCGATTCCCGTTCGTAGCTCGTCGTCGCTCGTCCTGCTCGCGCGCCTTCGCGACGAGGCGCACCGCTTCTCCAACAAGGGCCGCGTCACGCGGGGGGACCGTCGAAATTTCCGTTCGGCCTTGGAGGACGTTCGCGGGATCGGCAAGGAGACGAAGAAGCGGCTCCTCTCGACCTTTGGAGGGCTCCCCGAAATTCGCGCCGCCAAGGACGAGGAGCTCCGCGCGGCGGGCCTGCATGCCGGACAAATTCGGGCGTTGCGCGCGACCCTCGGCGGCAATGACGGGCCCGTAGCGGAAAATGAACCTCCTTCCACCGACAGCGACCCACCTTTCTAAGTGACAACTCCGTTGCTGGGCGACAACTGGGTTGACTCCGGAGCTCCCACCTTTCGATTCGAAGTGGCCGGATTTGAACGTTTTTCGCTTGGCCGAAACATGGCCCAGAGTATGCTCCC